>NZ_JADEXD010000110.1 GCF_015207285.1 Tychonema sp. LEGE 07203
GTAATATCTAGCGCTACTTACTTTATGAAATTGGTATTAGTCTGCACTACGAACCAATTTTAGATCGAGCGAAGATGGTATCGCGGGAGATTAGTTAATTGCCCGTTCCCTCAAATTCAGTTAGATTAGGATGCAAAAAACCCTAGTCCTACTTGACATCGGGCGGCATCAAAACCTTATCAATTACGTGAATAACGCCGTTGCTAGCTTTGATATCAGCTTTCACAACATTAGCGCCGCCGACTTTTACCTTGCCACCTTTAACTTCAACCTTCAGTTTGCTCTTTTCAACAGTTGCAACTTCGCCGGACTTCAGGCTAGTAGATAAAACCGCACCAGGAACCACGTGGTAAGTTAAAATCTTAGTAAGTTTGGCTTTGTTCGCTGGTTTGAGCAAATCATCCAAAGTTGCTTTTGGCAAAGCAGCAAATGCCGCGTCTGTCGGTGCAAAAACAGTGAAAGGGCCTTTTCCTTGTAAAGTTGTAACTAAATCTGCTGCTCCCAAAGCCTTTGTCAATGTGTTGAATTGAGCGTCGCCAGATGCAATAGCAACAATATCCTTAGTAGCGGCCATTGATGCCGGTGCAGCAGCGGGTTTCACATTTCCTGCAACTTGTTGAGTTTGAGTTGCATTAGCAACAGTTGTTTGGGAGTTGATGTGAGCCCAAGCTGGGAAACCAATCAACGCGCTAGCGCCGATTATTCCTGCAAAACCTGTGAGTTGCTTCATCCAGCTAGGTACATTTGGATTTTTCATTGTGCTGAGATTTCCTTATGAGAATAAAAGAGTGAACATGAATACTTGTGTTAGCCAAATTACCACAAAAGATTGGGTTGCAAAGGCTAACGTATAGAGAAAATTTTCTGGGATTTTCGATCGCACCAAAACTCCCTTAATATAACGTAAACTTAGCTAAAAAGTGTCAAGTGCTAAATCGGTAACTCAAAACCTCAATCACCGAACCGGTTTGGGGTAAGTCAGCAGGTTTAATCGAAATCGTGTCATTATTCAATCGGCGCACCGCAGTACCATCCATCAGCGCCAAAAAGTCATCTAGCGGCACTAAATCGCACGCAGCAGCATCGGCGGCTTGGGTTTTGTAATGTGTCGGAATCACCATCTTTGGTTTGAGAATTTGCAAAGTTTGCTTTGCTTCCGCCGGAGTGTAAGATTTCGGCCCTCCGCCCACGGGAATCAGCACCAAATCCGGCCGCCCGATTAGGATTTGTTCTTCAATGCCGATCGCGCCAGCAACTCCACCCAAGTGTAAAATCTTAATACCGGCTTGCTGCCACAGCCAAGCCACATTGATCCCAAATCGCCTGCCGCCCTCCCGGTCTTTTTCCGTCCGAATTCCTTGAATTCGCAGCCCGTTAAACCGATAAGCCCCAGGCTCGTACAAAAGGCCGGGATTGCCCGAAAATCCGTCCACCGCCCCTTCATCAAGCAATCTGCTGCTAATCAGAATCAAATCTGCTGGCACTTTTGGAGAGCGATAGCCAGCCGTACAGCCCAGGGGGCGAAAAGGATTCACCAGCACCCTCGCACCGCCACCGGTGAACAAGAAGCAAGTGTGGCCCAACCACTGAACCGACAAAGAATCAGCAGTTTGAGCTTGATAGCTTTCCCATCCAGATGGTAAACCAGTTGCTATAGCGGCTAGCAAACCCGTCTGTGCGTAACGTATTAATTGTCGCCGTTTCATCTTGTGGTTCTGATTGCGGTTATCGGGTGTTGGTCGTTCGTTGTTATATCACAAAACACCGTCCGGTGCGAAATGTGCACTTTACTGTTACGTAAGGTGCGCTGCGGTGCACCCTACAAATTCAAATAAATCTGACATTTTGCACCATTGTCAAGAACGGGCTCTTCGGCCCGTTCCACAAGAGATGAATTTTCTTGTGGAACAGACAAGATGCCTGTTCCAAACAAGTAATTGAGAATGATGCAACATCTCAGATAAATCCAACTAAAGTCTTGCCAAGAAATTTCGCAATAACTGCTTTCCCGAAGTCGTCAAAATACTTTCCGGGTGAAACTGTACGCCTTCAATGTGCGGATATTCCCGGTGCCGCACGCCCATAATCGTGCCATCTTCAACCCAAGCCGTAATTTCCAAAACCTCTGGACAACTCTGCTTTTCAATTACCAAACTGTGATAGCGAGTTGCAATTGTCGGCGATTCCACGCCCTGAAAAACTCCGACTCCTGCGTGTTCTACCTGAGAAGTTTTGCCGTGCATCAAAACAGGTGCAGAAACAATTTTGCCGCCGAATACTTGACCGATACTTTGATGTCCGAGACACACGCCTAAAATTGGCAGAGTCGGCCCCAATTCTTTGATTAATTCCAGAGAAATTCCCGCATCTTCCGGCCGCCCCGGCCCCGGAGAAATCACTACGGCTGCTGGCTGCAATTGTCGAATTTCTGCTAAGGAAATTTTGTCGTTGCGGTAGACTTGAACTTCGCTGGCTGCGGGGAACTCGGCACCTAGTTCTCCTAGGTACTGTACCAAATTGTAGGTAAAACTGTCGTAGTTATCGATGACTATAATCACGGGTTAAGTTAGATTTTAGGTTTTAGATTTTAGATTTTAGGTTAACTCGCTCCCTGAAAGCAAGGGTTTCAAGATTTTAGATAGATGCCGAAGATAACAATAGCTGCAATATAGACGAATAAAACTAAAAATCTCAAATTGGTCATCTAAAACCTAAAATTTGCTGAGTTTAATAAGTTACTGACGGACGATCGCAATTTGAACCACTTCCCACAACGGAGGAAGCAGGAGTGCAGCAGCAACAATTGCCGCAGCCATTGCCGATACCAGAACTGCTCCGGCCGCGCAGTCTTTGGCAATTTTGGCGAGTTCGTGGTATGATTGCCCGACGGTTAAGTCTACCACCGATTCGATCGCCGTATTCAAAAGTTCCATTGCTAAAACTATACCAATGGTGACGCCGATCACAGATATTTCTACAGGTTTCAGTTGCAAATATAGCCCTAGTCCGATCGCCAAAGTGCCTATAAAAGTGTGAATCCGAAAATTTCGCTGAGTTTCAAAAGCATAACTCAACCCACCCCAAGCGTATCTAAAACTCGTAGCTAAGCTTGATGCAATTTTCCAGGACAGTTCTCGCTTGTATTTCAAGGCTTTTTTCGGTTCGTTGTCTGTCACACTCGAAGAGTCTTGAGGCACGATCGCAATCTGTGCAATGTTTGATGAAATAGAGGGTCGCTCTAGTGTCATAAATAACCAACTTTAAGTTACAGAGATGAATGAAAGCTAGACTTTTCAAATTTACTTAATCAAGTCTAGTTAACTTTCCTAAGTTTTTACTAAAGTTTTGGTGTAATTTCAGAAAGTTATGTTGGGCTTGACATGATTTGTTAAGTAACCATCAGCTTCAGTTATGCTGTTTGGATCTCAAGATCGATCGCCCGCAGCAATGTTTCTTGTCTGTCTAGCATTTGAGTCAGACTTTCCTCATCCGGGTGATCCCAGCCCAAAAGATGCAGAAAACCGTGGGCTGCCAGCCAAGCTAATTCGGTTTTCAGCGGATGTCCTTGCTGCTGGGCTTGTCGCTGAGCCGTATCGATCGAGATGACGATATCACCCAAGTATAAGGGTTCGGATGACTGGATTTCCTCTAGCTGAGGACAGTCTACCTCTAAAGCTGCAAAAGCTAGTACATCCGTCGGTCGATCGAGCTGGCGGTACTGGGCGTTGAGGGCTTGGATATCGGCATCGGCAGTTAAACGCAGGCTGACTTCGTAGCCTGGGGCGGATGGCACATCCGCCTCTTGGTTTTCCAGCCAAACGCTAAACCAATTTTCCCAAGTTTCCGCTGAAATTTCCCCGCTGGCTGCACTTTCAGGGAGGTTTGCACCGTCGGCGGACGATCGGGCTAGCCCGTAACAGTCTTCGACGTTCACGTCGATTAGCATTTTCAGCATTTCTTGTCAAGCAATATATTCAATTTTTTTACAATTTCCAAGTGTGCGATCGGGCTAATCGACTTTTTGCTTTTAGCAGGCACATTACAATAATCTGTCGAAGATTGCAACGGGTCAGGAACACAATCAGCTTAACCTTTGATTGAGAAAGATCAAAAATAGCCAACAATCTAGGACAGGTATTTCTGTCGTGGCGACTTCTTAGCGTTAGCTTTGGCAATCGCCACGACAGTACCGCCACCTTCTCACCTGACGCACTCTACAATAACTAAGAATTGAAATATCGATCGAGAAAAGCCAAACCGACGAGTACGCCCAAAAGTCCGGCCGCCGTCAAAGCAAAATGAAACAAAGAAGTCGCCCGCTTGCGAACCATATTCCGCATCGCCAGCTTGACATAACTCGGTGGAGGCGCATTGTTTGTCGGCGCTGTCGGAGTTTCGGCGGCGAGCTCTTCGGAGGCGGGAGTTGTGGAGGGAGATTGATCCATAACGGTTAGTTTTGAAAGTTAACAGGGCGAATGCTGAGGACAGACTCGCCACGATGGTAACAAAAATGTAACGTTTTGTGTAGTTATTTTTAGGTTTCAGACGGCAGGAGGCTGGTTTCCCGCAACAGAAAATCAGCCCAAACAGCATCGGATTCCGACAGCGCAGGCACTAACTCGGCCGTATAATCGAGAGTAATGTCATAGGCGGCGCGATCGTACACTGTATTCAACAACGCCTGCAAATCTACAATTGGTTCCACATCGCCTTCGCGCAAAGGCAAAGGAAAACAAGGAATCGCATCCTGTAGATTAAAAACGTATAAATCCGCCCCAGGTCTTTGATTGCTCCGACTCACCAAAATCCGATAATGAGCTGCAATATCATTGTCCAAAACCGGGAGAGGTTCCCAACCCCGCAACAAATCAATCTCCACAAAATTAGTGCGACTTCCGAATATCTTATCCCGCTTTTCCTCATACATTTCGCGCCCTTTTCCCGGACGTTTATTAGCAGGTGAAAGAACTTCAATCACCGTCACAACTTCCTTCGTTGCCATATCTATCACCTCCAAATACCCTTCTCTCACCTCCTCAGACATCGCCAACCTAATTTTCAAAGGTTCAGTAGTTCGTGTAGCGACAGCCACATTCGATGTACTTGGATTTCGGGAAACGGGATTGCACAGGATAGACATATCAGCAGGCATCCCGACTAACAGAGATTGTTCTCCCTTGAGTTCATAAATGCGCTTTTCAATCGCCACTCGATATTTTGGCACCACTTGCGGAACCAATGACTCCTGAATCATACCAATCAGCAAGTGATGTACTTCTGGCCAAAAATCAGGACTTTCTAAATAGGGATTCATCCCCGGAAATGGATTAGGCATTGATTTAACTTTTGTTGATTTAACTAATTCTACGATCCCCTCAATCCTTTGTCTCGCAACGCCAGAATCAGCCCAAACAGCATCGGCTTCGGACAGCGGGGGAACGGGTTCTGCGGTATAATCTATTCTAAAATCATAGGCGGCGCGATCGTACACCCCATTTAATAACGCCTGCAAATCTACAATTGGTTCCACATCGCCCGCGCGCAAAGGTAATGCAAACTGAGGAATCATATCCGGTAAATTGAAAAGGTACAAATCTGCCAAAGGCCTTTGATTTGCCCGACTCACCAAAATCCGATAACTTGCCTCAATATCGTTACCAAAAACTGGTAGAGGTTGGTAACTTCGCAGCAAGTCAATTTCAACCAGATGAGTGCGACTACCAAACACCCTTTCTCGCTTTTGTTCATACATTTCTCGCCCTTTTCCCGGGCGTTTGTTAGTTGGTGAAAGCACTTCAATCACCGTCACTACCTTTTTAGTTTCTGTTTCGATGACCTGCAAATAACTTTCTTTTACTTCCACTGGCCAAGGTATTCTCACCTTCAAAGACTGGGTGGGCGGAGCGGCGACGGCGACATTAGAAGTAGTCGCGGTTGGTGGAGTCGGCGATCGCTGTATAGTGACATCGGGAATGCCAATTAATAAAGCATCTTCGCCGCTGATTTGATAAATTCTTTGTTCGATATCTACTAAATATTTAGGCAACAGTTGCGGAGTTAACAAATCTGCGATCGCCACTATCAACCGATTGTGAACCGCCCGCCAAAATTCAGGACTTTCTAAATAGGGATTCATCCCTGGAAATGGATTAGGCATAAGCGTACTTCCCCTTTACCACTATCATTTTAGCAAACAGATTAGAAAAACGCAGACAATATCAAACTATCATCTGCGTTAATCCGCGTTAATCCGCCTTCATCTGCGGTTAAAAATCCCCTAAAAATCCCCGTAACTACTAATCGCCCCCTGCAACCTCCCAATAACTTCATCAACCGAAATCGCCCCCAACTCCCCAGAAGCCCGAGTCCGAATATTCAAACTATTCGCCTCAACCTCCTTCGCACCCACAACACCCATCACCGGAATTTTATCCTTCTCAGCATTGCGAATTAACTTGCCCAAACGCTCGCTACTCTCATCAGCTTCAGCGCGCATTCCTAGCGCCCGCATCTTCGCCGCCACTTCCTTCGCAAACGGCAAAAACTCAGCGCTGACAGGCAACAACCGCACCTGAACCGGCGCTAACCACAGCGGAAAATCCCCCGCATATTGTTCGATCAAAATTCCGATCAAGCGCTCCAAAGAACCGAAAGGAGCGCGGTGAATCATCACCGGGCGCTTGCGAGTACCGTCTTCAGCAACGTATTCCAAATCAAAACGTTCTGGCAAATTGTAATCTACCTGAACAGTTCCCAATTGCCATTCTCTATCCAACACATCTTGGAAAATGAAATCGAGTTTCGGCCCGTAAAAAGCGGCTTCTCCAATTCCCTCAAAATAATTCATTCCCAAAGTTTCCACCGCGCGGCGGATTGCACCTTGAGCCTTTTCCCAAGCTTCATCGGAACCGATGTATTTCTCTAAATTTTCTGGATCGCGGAAACTCAAACGTGCTTTAAAATTCTTCAGTTGCAGGCTCTTGAATACTGATAGAATTAAATCCACCACGCTCAAAAATTCTGCATCCAATTGTTCCGGTGTCACGAATAAGTGGGAATCATCCACTGTAAAGCCGCGCACCCTGGTTAAACCGCCCAATTCTCCCGATTGTTCGTAGCGGTAAACTGTGCCGAATTCTGCTAAGCGCATCGGCAATTCGCGATAGGAACGCAATTCGCTTTTGTAAATTTGAATGTGGAAGGGGCAATTCATGGGTTTCATCACAAAACCCTGTTCGTTTGCTGCCGCTTCTGCATCTTCTGCCATTAGCGGAAACATATCTTCTTGGTATTTCTGCCAGTGTCCAGAAATTTTGAACAAATCGACTCTGGCGATGTGGGGAGTCACAACTTGCAAATAGCCGCGCTTGATTTGTTCTTGTTTCAAGAAATCTTCTAAAATACTTCTCAAAATAGTGCCTTTTGGTGTCCACAAAGGCAAACCCGGCCCAACTGCATCGGCGAAGATAAATAAGCCTAATTCTTTGCCGAGTTTGCGGTGATCTCGCCTCAAGGCTTCTTCTTTGCGGTGTTTGTATGCTGCTAGTTGTTCGGGAGTTTCCCAAGCGGTGCCGTAAATTCGCTGCAACTGAGCTTTGGTTTCGTCGCCGCGCCAGTACGCGCCTGCTAGGCTTTCTAGCTCGATCGCCCTTGCATTCAATTCACTGGTATTATCCAAGTGAGGCCCGGCGCACAAATCCCACCATTGATCGCCCAAATGGTAAATAGTAATTGGTTCAATCAAACCATCCAAAATTTCTAATTTGTAAGGTTCGTTAATCTCTTTAATTCTGCGCTCCGCTTCCTCGCGGCTGACTTCTTCCCGAATTACGGGCAATTTACGGTTGATGATTTTGATCATCTCTTTTTTGATGGCTTTTAAATCCTGTTCCGTAAAAGGTTCGGGAGTGTCAAAGTCATAATAGAAACCATTTTCAATCCAAGGGCCAATTGTGACTTGCGCCTTGGGAAATAATTTCTGCACCGCCATCGCCATAACGTGGGAGGTGGTGTGGCGAATTTTTTTTAGTGCCTCCGACTCACTCGTGCGGGGCAACTCAATCTTAACGGACTCTTCTGGAGCGGACATGGATTCTGAGCTAGACATCGGCTGAATTAGCAATTAATGAGAGTTGCAGTTGCTTCTATCTTACTCAGATTGGGACAGCAACCGCTGACTTCCGGCTGGGGGACATTCCTGGAAATTACGGCAACTGCCCGTCAGGGTTGCAGGGTTTGTTCCGGGAGGCTGCCCGATTGAAACCGGGTTTTTTAATTTGGGTGCGGGCTGTAACGAGGTATTGCGTCAAAAAACCCGGTTTTTAACCACTCGTGCGGCCAACTAATATCGTGGACGGTGGCATCGGAATAATAAAATCGAATCAACAGTCAACACTCAACACTCAACACTCAACCATTCAGTTTTTCCACCCGCCCGTCAACAGTCAACTCTCAACTCTCAACTCTCAACCATCAACAGCCAACAGCCAACAGCCAACAGTCAACTGTCAACAGTCATGTATGAGTGCAACCGGAATTGATGATATAATTTGTCACAATTTGGGGATTTTGAGACGAAAATCGCCGATCGTATTGTGATGTTTATTTGCGATCGCTGAATAATTTCTGTGAAATCTTGAATAATTGTTAAAAATATGTTACAGATTGTAAAGCACGTTTAAGGTTAGAATAAATAAATAACCCAATATAAATTCATGCCTGATTCTAATTTGCCAGAGTCAGAATTGCTCAAATCCCTACTGGAACCGCTGTTAGAGGATTTCAATTACTGGTTCGCCCGATCGACCAAACTCTTAGAAACTGAGGAAATTCATTTTCTGAGCGACGAAGATCAATCCGACTTGCTGGCGCGAGTCAAACAGGCTCAGCAAGAAGTAGGCGCGGCTAAAGCTCTATTTCAAGCAACCGGAGGTCAAGTTGCAATTGAAACCTCAGCACTGATGCCGTGGCACAGACTGCTCGCCGAATGCTGGCAAGTATCGGCGCGATTTCGCTCGTGGCAGGCAACTCCTCCTAAACAATAAGGAAGCGAGTTCAAGTTAAACTTAGAGCTAAATCCCAAACACCAGGAAATGTTGCGGGCTGCTTGACAAGTTCAAACAGATTTCCAGTTAATTAAGTTATTACTTGCTGAAACACATTTGTAAACTGCTGTGCGGCTGTTTAGCCCGGAGGAAAATATCATGTTACACCTGCTTTATATTTTAGCTTTCACCGTTCTGGCCTTTTTGGCCGTCGGCAACTTAATCCGCAGTCTAGTCACGGTAGGTATGGAGTCGCAGCGCCCTCAACAATTCAGGGGAAATAATCGCTACGCATCCTATTCTGGCTCTCAAGCTGTACCTCATCCAGAACTTTTAGACGAATACGGAAACGTTGTGAACGAGCCGCTGTTAGTGATGCGTTCGCTGACTGTGCAAGACGCCCGCGAACAGTTAGATGCTCTCTACAAATCATCTCCGGGCGGCAGCGAGGAAGGGAGCGAACTAGCCTGATTTAATCGCAGTCGCAGCATTTATACTCAGAGTCGCTGGTACTGAAAAAAATAATTGGCCGTTAGTTTCTCGCTAACGACCAATTAGTAGCGACTTTTGAGAGATACTGGAAAAAGATCGATCTCAACTTACGGTCGATCGCTTTCCAGTTTTGTCATCGGCAAAAATGCACGTTTAAGGCTAGATGATCGTCTCTATTTCGCTACTGGCAGAACTTCTGCAAGCTTTGCCCCAACTGCGGGCACAAATTTATTTCAAATCTTCCATGACAGCGCTGTCTCACGCGATGGAAGATTTAGTTTTGGCGGGTTCCGATGACGAACCGCTAGTCATTGCTAGTTTTCAGCAAGAGCGCTTCTACCGCCAGGAAGCTCACCGCTACCGGCGAATTGCCGATCTATCTTCTCAGGTATACGTGCTAGCAGCACCGGAAACTGAGTTTAAAAATTCCTCGGAATGTCACGAAAATGTGGCGTTTGCACCGGAGGACGCATTAAGTAAAGAGTGGCACTTAGTGGTGCTGGGGCAACATTACTCAACTTGTCTGATTTGTCAAGAAAAAATTGTGCCGGTCGAAAATGGGGACGATCGCGAGCCAGTGTTGGTGGATCAAGCTCGCAGATTTGAGGGAATTTGGACGTTCGATCGCGAGGTAAGCAGCAAAGCTGCCGAATTGTTGCTGGATCGAATTCTCAAATATCGCCCGGAATTGGCCGAAAAGATCGATCGAGCGCGCACAACTTACAATCTGGGAAAAACCCCCAAAAAAAGGCGGAAATCCGCGACATCCCAAGCCGCAAAACCCCAAAAAAGCCCGCGAAAAAACTCAAGAGTTCCCAATCCCAAATTGAGCGACGCTTTTACCAAACGCTTAGTAACCTACTTGCAATCAGGCCAGCACAAACTGCTGAAAGCATACAGCGCGATCGCCGCCCAAGAACGAAAAGAACGCCTCATAAACTTAATTACAACGGCAATGCGGCAGTCTCTCAACCCGCAAGAAATCGTCGAAGTCGCAGTGCAAGAACTCGGAACAGCTTTGTCAGCCAGCCGCTGTTTGATTTACCGTTGCAAAGCCGCAGATGTGTCGGTAAAAATCGATCGGGAGTTTTTGCGCCTGGGTGCTAGTTCTCTACTAAATCAGACTTGGCCTTTACAAGAAAATCCCCTATGGAGCGACGCGGTAGCGCGGCAAGAGCGAGTTTACATCCAAGACACAGCACAAAACTCGCTGATTGTCAATACAAAATCTTTGGGCAAAATTGTCAAAAATTGGCAGATCGTCTCTTGGTTGATGGTGCCGGTGCTTTATCAGGGGCGGGTTTTGGGCATGGTAGAAATGCACCAGTGCCGATCGACTTCGCCTTGGGAAGAAGACGAAATTGCTTTAGTAGAGGCGATCGCTACCCAGCTCGGAGCCGCCTTAATTCAAGCAGAAACCTACGCTAATTTAGAAGAACTAAACCAACAATTAGAAGCATTAGACCGCACTCGCAGCAATCTCATAGCCATCACCGGACACGAACTCCGCACTCCGCTATCGACGATTCAAGTATGTCTGGAAAGTTTGAACTCCGAACCAGATATGCCCCAAGAATTGCGAAAAATTATGTTAGAAACAGCCCTCGGCGATGCCGATCGAATGCGTAAACTCGTCCAGGATTTTTTAACTCTTTCTCACCTAGAAAGCGGACAAGTTAAATGGAATGTAGAATCGCTGACGCTGCAAGAATGCGTGGATTTGGCCCTCAGCAGCGTGCGATCGCGCGGCGGACTCGATCGACAGTTACCGGAAATTATCACCGAAGTATCCGCAGAATTGCCATTAGTGCAAGCAGACGGCGAGTGGTTGGTGGAGGTGCTGTCCAAACTGCTAGACAACGCCTGCAAATTCACCACAGCCCAGGGAAGCGTCACCATCAGAGCCAAATGCAACGGTTCTGCGATGGTGGAAGTGCTGGTCGCCGATACGGGGCGGGGAATCGAGGCGAATAGTTTGAAAGTAGTGTTCGATCGATTTTATCAAGAAGAAGGAGCATTGCGGCGCAGCGCCGGCGGTACCGGTTTGGGATTGGCAATTTGCAAGCAGATTGTCGCCGGCTGGGGCGGTAAAATTTGGGCAGATTCCCCAGGAAAAGACCGAGGAAGCGAATTTCACTTTACTATTCCCGTTGTTTAGATCGTCGATATCTTAAAGATATTACGGCCTGTTCCAGGTGTACTTCACAAACCTGGAATAGGCTTAACTAAATCGGCAGAACAATTACAAACTCAGTCCCAGCTTCTAGCGATCGCAAACATTCCAAAGTTCCCCCATGTTTTTAAGTCATTATCTGATAGCAAATAGACAGTCCCAATCCCGTACCTTTGCCTTCTGCTTTCGTTGTAAAAATTGTATAAGTCGGAAGGCGGACAAGTCTTGAGACGGTAAAAGTCGATCGAATCTGTTGAGACACTGCCGGCGCCAGTGTGGAGCGGCCAAAATTTGAGGATGCAAATGTTTCGCCCGGAAAACCTTTTTTGCAAACAGAATACTCCAACCTAGAGGTTACGAAATTGATTGTGTCACTTACAACTCAGATGAATTATACCGAAGGTATTGCCAACAAGCCGCGACTGCAATTAGGCTCTCAAGGTCAATCTGTATTGGAACTCGAACAACTGCTAACCAAGTTGCGGGTTTATCGGCAGCCTGAAGCAGGAATTTTTAACAAAGCAGTTGAATTTGCTGTGAAACTGTTTCAGTATCGGGTTTTCTTGTCCCCGGACGGCATTGTCGGGCCGCTCACTTGGCAGGCGCTTTATACTAAATCTCCAGTTAATATGCCGGTACTCAGATTCGGCAGTTCTGGGGAAGCAGTCGCTACTGTTCAGGAAGTTCTTAGGGTTTCCCAGCACTACAGCGGTGAAATTGACGGCAAATTTTCTACTTTGACGGAGACGGCTGTTCGCGAATTTCAAAAAAGCTTTGGGATTGAGGCTGACGGGATTGTCGATCGACAAACTTGGACTGCTTTGAGTCAAATTCCGCGCGGCTATAATCCTAATTGGTTCTTGACTTAGGACTTATAGCCGAAGGAAGAAGTCAATTTTGTGGAACAGGCATCCTGCCTGTTCTTGACTTAGGGGGGTAAGGTGCGCCATTAGAGGGGTAAGGTGCGCCACAAGCACCCAACGAAAAGCTGTTTTTTATGCTGATTTTTTATTTATTCCTGCTTTTTAATTCTGTTTTCTAAGTTTGGTAAAAATCGCGAATTATCAATTATTAAATACTAATTAGCAATTATTAGAAAAGATCGATCGCCAAAAAACTGTTAATTTTCCTTACAATTTCGAGAACAGCGTGCAGTCTGGATGATAGGATGCCGTAAAATCCTTTGGATATATCTATGGCAGAAGAACTGACTGGACAACCCCCAATCTTCGGCGGCAGCACCGGCGGCTTGCTGACCAAGGCGCTAGTTGAAGAGAAGTATGCTATCACTTGGACTAGCCCCAAGGAGCAGGTGTTTGAAATGCCGACGGGTGGCGCTGCAATTATGCGTCAAGGCGACAACTTGCTGTATCTGCCCCGGAAGGAGCAGTGCATCGCTTTGGGCGGCCAGCAACTGCGGGCGAAATTCAAAATTTCGAACTACAAAATTTACCGCGTGTTTCCCGACGGTACTACTGAGTACCTGCATCCCAAGGATGGCGTGTTCCCTGAGAAGGTGAACGAAGGTCGTCCTTACGTCGGTAAGATTGACCGCAATATTGGCAGCAATCCCGATCCGATTAAGGTGAAGTTTACCGGTAAAAAGACCTACGAAGTTTAGGTTTTTAGCGAATTGCTGAGCTGTTTTTGGTTAGTATTTCCTGAAAAGCTCAGCTTGCATTTTCTAGTTTGTAGTAGCGCTTGGACGGCAGAAGCTTTTTCTCGATCGCCCAATCGCCACTGCAAACTTCAAATGCAATTAAAAATTAATAAAAATTAATAATTATATTAACTATGAATCTGGTACTCAGGCGAGCAATTCCTGGGGATATCGATGTTTGCGCTCGCATTAATTATGAAGCTTTTAAAGGTATTTCCGATCGCCATCAGTTCCCGACAGATTTTCCCACACTGGATTTTGCCACAGAAATAACTAGCTTGCTAATCGAAAGTCCGTCGTTTTTTGGCATCGTAGCTGAAAACTCCGGTGAGGTTGTCGGTTGCGGTTTTATGGACGAACGCAACCCGATTCGCGGCATCGGGCCCGTCAGTGTCGTAGGCGCTTTTCAGGGCCGAGGGACGGGACGGCAAATCATGAAAGCTTTGCTGGAACGGGGACAGGATGCTGCGGGCATCCGTTTGGTGCAAGAATCTTTCAATCTGCCTGCGCTGTCGCTGTACGCTTCTCTGGGTTTTGAAGTGAAGGAACCTTTTGTGTTAATGGAGGGGAAGTTTCGCAGCCAGCCGCAGTACGGGTTTGAGGTGCGGCCGCTCAGTAGTGAGGATGTGGGCGAATGTCGGATTTTGTGCGAAAAAGTATGCGGGTGCGATCGAACTTCCGACATAGAATACGCCCTGAATTACTTTTCTCCCTTCGTTGCTTGCCAGCAAGGTCGGATTGTGGCTTATACTTGTGCGACATCTGTTTTCGGTCACAGCGCCGCCAAAACCGAAGCCGATATGCAGGCTTTGCTGTTGGGGGCTGCAGCGTACAGTTCCGATGAAGTGCTAGCTTTTCACTTGCCGCTGAGGTATGCAAGCTTGTTTCGCTGGTGCTTGGCAGAAGGGCTACGCGCCCTCAAGCCGATGGCGGTGATGGCCGTTGGCGAGTACCAGCCGCCGGAGGGATGTTGGCTTCCGTCTTTTCTTTATTGATTGTATAGCTAAGTTATATATATGATGTTCCCCGACTTCTCACAATTCTCCTCACTGGCCAAACAAGGCAATTTTGTGCCCGTGTATCAAGAATGGGTTGCTGATTTGGATACGCCAGTGTCTGCGTGGTATCGGGTTTGTGCGGGTCAACCTTACAGTTTTTTGCTGGAGTCAGTGGAAGGTGGGGAAAAAATCGGGCGTTATAGTTTCTTAGGCTGCGATCCGCTGTGGATTTTGGAGGCAAAGGGATCTCGCACAACTCAAGTTTACCGCGACGGTTCCCAAAAAGTATTTACGGGCGATCCCTTTACTGCTTTAACTGAGTGTTTGCAGCCTTACAAACCGGTGAAATTGCCGCAGTTGCCGTCGGGAATTGGCGGGTTATTCGGTTTTTGGGGTTACGAGTTAATTAAGTGGATAGAACCGCGCGTTCCCGTACATCCGGCAAGCGAGAATGATTTGCCGGACGGGTTGTGGATGCAGGTTGACAATTTGCTGATTTTTGACCAGGTGAAACGGAAAATTTGGGCCGTAGCTTATGCGGATTTGCGGGAGGTTGGCGTTGATTTGGCTGATGCTTACGACCAAGCGTGCGATCGTGTTTCTCAGTTAGTCAACAAGCTGCAATCGCCGCTTTCCCAGCAATCTACTCTGATAAAATGGACTCCTCCCGGCAACGGGCAAGATGCCCGTTCCACAAAAGATGCAGGCTCGACAACAGACAATACAGAATTGGCTTACACCAGCAATATTACACCTGAAAAGTATTGTGCCAATGTCTTAAAAGCTAAGGATTATATCACAGCGGGAGATATTTTTCAGGTAGTAATTTCCCAGCGGCTGGAGGCTGAATACAGCGGCGATCCTTTTGCACTTTACCGCTCTTTGCGATTGATCAATCCTTCGCCGTACATGGCATATTTCAATTTCGGAGATTGGCAAATTATCGGTTCTAGTCCAGAGATTATGGTGAAGGCGGAAAATACTGCAGATGGCAAAAAGATTGCAACTTTGCGGCCGATTGCCGGTACGCGCCGCCGGGGCCAAACTCCTCAAGAAGATGATGCTTTGGCTGCCCAATTGCTGCAAGATCCGAAGGAAATTGCCGAACACGTAATGTTAGTTGATTTGGGCAGAAATGATTTAGGCAGAGTTTGTCGCAGCGGTACTGTAAAAGTTGACGAATTAATGGGAATTGAGCGTTATTCTCACGTGATGCACATTGTGAGCAATGTGGTGGGAGAATTGGCTGAAGATAAGACTGCTTGGGATTTGTTGAAAGCTGGTTTTCCTGCGGGTACTGTTAGCGGTGCTCCGAAGATTCGGGCGATGGAAATTGTGCACGAGTTGGAAGGTTGTCGCCGGGGCCCGTATTCTGGGGTTTACGGGTTTTATGATTTTGAGGGACAGTTGAATAGCGCGATCGCCATTCGGACTATGGTTGTCCGTTCTGCTGGCGGCGACAAACATTCGGTTTCTGTGCAAGCCGGCGCTGGTTTGGTGGCTGATTCTAACCCGGAAATGGAGTATGAAGAAACTCTGAATAAAGCCAGGGGAATGTTGCAGGCAATTCGCTGTTTGAAGTAATTAGAAGTCATTAGTCATTAGTCATTAGTCATTAGTTATTCGTTATTTGTTATTTGTTATTTGTTATTTGTTATTTGTTATTGGTAACAACTGGCAACTGACAACTAAGAGGGCCCGCCCGCACCATCCACCGCCCCTACCAACTGACAACTGACAAATAACTACTGCTTTCCGTACAACGTCATCAGGAAGAAGGAAGAAGTTAAGCGTGAAGTCGGAAGGCTTTGTGAGCGCGTACAACCAAAGAAACCGGGTTTTTTAGATAATTTGAGGGTGAAAACGAAGTATTTTCGTAAAAAACCCGGTTTCTGAGAACTCCTGACTAAAAACTACTGTTGCAAGGGGGAAATATGAATTTTTATATCGTTGACGTGTTTGCAGAGTCAAAATATGCTGGCAATCAGCTAGCTGTATTCTGTGGCGCTGGAGTTGCTAAGCTATCTGATATCCAAATGCTACAGATAGCGAGGGAAATCAATTATTCAGAAACTACGTTTATTCGATCGCCCAATCCGCGAAATAACGGCTACGACGTGCGTATCTTCACGCCCAAGAAGGAATTGCCCTTTGCCGGTCATCCGACGTTGGGCACTGCGTTTGTGTTGCAGCAAGAGATAATTGGCGAAAAGGTCGATCGAGTAATTCTCAATCTAGCCGTCGGTCAAATTCCAGTTACTTTTAATTATCGCAATCAATCGGCAGACATTTTGTGGATGCGACAAAATTCGCCTAATTTCGGTCAAGTTTTATCATCCGAAACTCTGGCAACAGTCCTGAATTTAGAACCAGATGAAATCGATGAAAAATTTCCGATTCAAGAAGTTTCCACCGGAGTGCCGTTTATCATAGTACCATTAAAAACTATCGCAGCGCTCAAAAAAGCTAAAGTCAACTCAGACAAATATTTTGAACTGATTAATACCACAGAAGCGAAAGAAATTTTAATATTTTGCCCCGAAACTTACAGCGACATTAATGATTTGAGCGTCCGAGTTTTCGCCGATTCCCTAGGAATTCCCGAAGATCCGGCGACGGGAAGTGCTAACGGCTGTTTGGCTGGATATTTGGTAAATTACCGTTATTTCGGGCAGGATGCGATCGATATTAAAGTTGAGCAGGGTTACGAAATCGATCGACCTTCGCTGCTGCTGTTGCAATCTCAGAGAACAAACGGTGAAATAGAAGTGTTGGTTGGCGGGAAAGTTGTGATGGTTGCGAAAGGGGAATTTGTTTAAAATCCGCAACTTAAATAATCGTAAATACCTGTAGGGGCAGGTTCACCAATAAATAATTGCCGAAAACCGACAATCTCATAAACCCGCCCCGCCAGTGGCGATCGGCAATTAACCGAACTTGATATAATTGAGAAACGCTATAATTGATTGCGCGTGCTATACTTGATAATTCAAAATTTTTAGGAAATTGCCCAAATGCCTTATAGGCAATTTACTATCAAACAAATCAAGTCATCCTTTGGAATACGGCTATCCGAACAAGTCGGAATATTTGGAAATATTCCCGAAGCTAGGTACAGCAATTTTTTAAGAGTCGGGATTCTTAGAAGCTTGATTGAAACTGAAGAAAGTAATACCAATGGAATAAAGTAGCGCTAGATATTACCCCCCAACCCCCCTTTACTAAGAGAGGCTAAGACTTCATCCATAGCACATATGAAAGAAAAATGGTATGAGGCTATTTTGAGTAGTTGAATTAGAATTAAATGCGATGTCACCGGAAACAAAGACTTGAATTTTATATTTTTAAGCTGTCTAATTCAAATAAGGCTATGTTCTCCGCTTTTGCCTGAGCGATCGCCTCTTTATTCTCATTCTCCAATATAATTCTCCCATGCAGGCGCGGCATCAGAACTGACTGTTGCATTTCGCTCAACTGTCCGATAGGTACAATTTCAGGCCCGTCAGAAACATCTAAATCTTCTGCCATTAAAAGATTCATCGCTACGCTAGATAAAGCTAAATCGGCATCTTCCTCAGAAATGTTGGTGGTGTCTACCAGTAGAGTCATTTTGCTTTTGTCTGGGTGAGTTGCGATCGCCCTCAACACTTGTTCCAATTCTAAACCAAGAGACTCTTCTGGTTGCGACCAGTCTGGAAAAACAATTAAATTAATATCTTGCAAGTTTAAACACAGTAGAGTTGCATCAATCAGTGCTGAACTAACTTTTTTCGCCATCTTTGACCACGAAAATTCTTTTGATTGTTCCAGCCCAGCAGCAATCAATGAATCGCGAACTTTGGGTTTTTGTACCTCGCAAAGTGCATCGGCTAGCCCGTCAACATCATCATCATTAACATATAAAGCTGCTTCGCCTGCAACTTCTGGAATAGACGAATTGGGGCAAGTAATGACAGGGCAGCCACAGGCTATAGCCTCTAAAACTGGCATTCCAAAACCTTCATACTTCGACGGATAAACCAGTGCGATCGCACCTGAATAAGCTAGTCTCAACTCCTCGTCGCTCAGTTGCAGCATATGCACTGTACTCCCCCATGTAGAGGCTCTAAATTCTGGGCTTAATAATATGCCGCTACCCGTACAGACAATTTCAAAGCCTTGTCTGGTATAAAGTTGAGCAAAAGCTTGGAAGAACAAATTTGCATTTTTATAGCCGCTTCCTGCACCGACCAAAATAAAGTAAGGCTTTGAGATACCGTACTTAATTTTAAAACAATTAACTTCCTCTAGACTAGCAGGTGAGAAGTTATTCGCAACTCCGCAATGAGCTACAGTTATCAAATTAGAAGGAATGTGGGGAAAGAACTTGACTAAATCACAAGCTGTATTTTGGGAAATTGAAATGTAGGAAGATGCGTGGCGAATTCCGCGATGTTTTTCTTGCCACATAGGTTCATCAAAGTTGGCACCCAAAACTTCTGGAATCATATCATAAGCCATGAATACAGAAAGGGTTGATAGTGGCGTTGTATAGTAAGTTGAGATAAATAAATCTGCACCTTCTTCATCGCAAACTTGCTGTAACATTTCGCGATCGGCAATTGTAGCGTTGTAGTCATAAGGCGAGATGCTACGATATTTAATTCCGGGAATTTTGGGGGCAGTACCCGCACGGTCAAAAACCACAATACATTCAGCGAAATTGGTGACTGCCCATTCTTCTAATAACGATCGCCAGACACGTGCTATTCCGGTTTTGTATAGCTGAAAAAATACACCATCAATGACAATTACCATAGTTGCTGTGTGATACTTGGAAATATCGCAATAGTACAAGAGTGATTATCTCAGAACGAAAGCTCCTGTTTCCAATTGAACAATTCGCTGCTTGCTAAAGTTTTCTAATTCACAGACAGGAATATTTTTCGATTCCAGTTTGGCGCTTGCCTGTTTATTGGAGTCATCCCAGACAATTTCCGAACAGACGCGAGGTATCAAAGCTGCCCATTCTACCTGACTAATGTTTTCCATTAAATGAAATTCTGGTTCATCATCAACCTCTAATTGCTCTTCCATAAAAACGTTCATTGTTGCACCAGCCAACACCAAATTTGCATCTTCCTCAGAAATATTGCTGCGATATATTAGCAAAGTCATGCGACTGCGATCTGGATGAGTCAAAATTAAGCTAATGACTTTTTCCAAATATGAACACAGAGATTCTTCGGGTTGCTCCCAATCAGGAAAACAGATTAAATTAATATCTCTGAGCTTTGACAACAGCAGCAAAAAACCATTTTTGATTAATTCTGGGAAAAATGTTGCTCTTTCACAAACAGGTTGATGATAAGTTAGGGCTGTGGAAGGAACATCTAGGTTTAAAGAAAAGGCTTCCGAAAGTTTGTTAAGCTCTATTAAGGCTATAGCATTTGCACAAGGATAAGGGTAGTTATATTCGACATTTTGAAGGTTTTCTTTTTGTTCCTCTATCCAGATTTCCCTGGGATTGTTGTTGGGCACTTCCATGTCTAAAATTCTCATGAAAACTGTAGAAATGGCGGCGGGCGGAATTTGATATTTAGTTGTTAAAGTCTCTAAGTACAGTCGATCGAACTGAATGTACCATCCGCCGTCAATCAGCTTGCCAAACGGCACTGTAATGAACGCTTTACCTCCGATCGCCAACAAGTCATAAATTTTGGCGATCGCCTTCAGGGGCATTTCCATGTCGCGAATTTGAATCTGCTCGCCATAGGCTTGTGAAGACGGCTCAATTCCTTGTCCTATGTGTTCGACAGTAGAAACTGAAACTATAACATCGTACTTTTCCTCAGAGGGAATGTCCATAAAATCTACATTGTCTACACCCTGAACAACTTCAAATTTATCAACTATCCGCCTCGGTCTAATCCCAATATATTCGCTTAATGAGTTTTCATAATGAGACAGCGTATTACCAACTTCCAGGATATTGTCTTTCTTTTCTAAAGTTGCTATAAAATTCAAAGCAATTGGAATTTCAATAGCTCGCTCGCCAGTATTGTTATACCCGATTCGGTTGTACGGAAGATGTTTTCCTTTGTAAATAAAAGTAAGTTTCCAGTTTCTAACCCAAGTAGTTTCTAAGTCTGGAATTATCGGCTCGGCAGTATTCTGAATGTATCCTTTATCGAGACTTATATATTCTCGAAGTCTAGCAACTATCGGTAGCGATTCTAGCCCTTGTTTCGTCAATTCTGGAACTTGACCCAGACTCTCAATGATATTATTGGCAAAGTTATATTTGGGGTCGCTGCCATGATTTAATGTCAGATAATGAAGAATTTCCAGAGCATAATCTGGAAATTTCATTACGTCAGCCAGACAAGCTAGTTTCAGCAGTTTTTCAGGTGTTTTTAAACTGGGACTTAAATCCGATCGCATCAAATCGCGAAAATAAAAAGCGTCTGACCAAATTAAAGCTCCGGGATGGCTTTGTGAAATGACTGGGATGTCGCGGCGTCGATCGCGATACATACTCCCAAAGTCAAAAAGTGTCAAGCCTTGATTTCTGAGATAAATATCTACATCGCTAAATAAAGGTTGACCTGCATAGATCTCGGTGAACTCAACTTCCGTTATCAATCCCAGTACACTATTATTTAATATCCCATCAGCTCCTTGTAAAACATTAAGCTCTCCTCCCTGAACGTCTAGGTGGAGAAAATCTATTTCTTTGATACCTTCAGCTTTACAAAATTTTTCTAACGTGGTAGTGGATAAATCTACTGTAGACTTTAGCTCGATCAGTTCTGAGTTGCCGGAAAAGCGCTTTATATAATCTTCACTGGGGGGATATAAAGAACTGCATCCAGGATATTTAGTGACATAAAGTGTGGCTTTTCCTTCTGTATTGCTAAGAGCTGAGGGAATATGTTTTTCATTCCAATTGACTTTTCTCGCTTCTAACTCAGCATTAGCTTGCGAGCAAGCTTCTACATCTGCATCAAATCCGTAAATAGTTAAGTTAGGCGCGAAAATATCCCAGTTTTGACTGGCATAATCATCCTGCTTTTCAATTTTGCGCGAACCAACAATACATACCGTGATGTGAACTCTATCTAAATGACCGCTTTTTTTTAAACTTGGAAGAAAGAACATAAGAATATTTTTTGTTTGATAAAATCATATTAACTGGTCTGTGTTTCGATTTGGGCTTGACCGATCGCCCTTTCGGCTACTTCTTCCCCTTGGCTTGTCCCAACAATACCTTATAATCAGCTCTGTCCGGATGTAGCTTCACCAACTTCTCCAAAGGATCGATCGCCCCTACCCGATTATTCATCTCCAACCGCACATTGGCCAACCCCTCCAAAGCCGTCTGATTCTGAGGTTCCCGCTGCAAAACGGTTACATATCCCCGTTCCTGCGCCGCCAGCAGAGACTCCTGAGAAACAGTCGCAGCCGCCTGCTTTTGTTGGTGCTGGCTGCTCAAACCGCTGCCGAACAGATTCACAATACCAAAAATCGCAGAACCTGCAAACCCAACCATCGATACTAACGCAAAAATCTGCTTTGTTCCATCGCCCTTACGAACCCGACGATTGCTCGATTTTGTCTGTATACTTTCCATTCCTAAACCTCAGCATCGCTGTTTTCCAGGCACTCACCAAGCACCTGTATCTAGAATGCCCAAGTTCGATCGCCAAACGATCAGTTGTAAAATTTGGAATTTTTTAACACAAGATTTGAGATTTGTCAACACTATTTAAACGGAACTTACCCCCTGCGGGGTAGTTCCGGGGAACTGGAGTGCATACTCGCTAATCGTTTGGGCGATTCGATCGGTCTCCTAGCGTAGTCATGTAATTTAAGATTTTCTTAAGATTGTTTGT
>NZ_JADEXD010000111.1 GCF_015207285.1 Tychonema sp. LEGE 07203
TAATGACTAATGACTAATGACCGCAGGAGGGCGGGCACGGGGGCACCGCCCCTACGGTTTTCCTGCATCAAGCTGACTGGCTGGCATTTTTGCTGCACGGAAAATTAGGAATTAGCGACTATCACAATGCTTTAAAACTCGGTTTCGATGTTGATACTTTGTGCTATCCCGATTGGCTGATCCAGGGAATTGCCGGCGCTGCAACGCCGCAGTTGCCGCAAGTTGTCGCACCGGGCACGCCTGTGGGGGAAGTTAAAGATGAAGTGAGGAGTCGCTTCGGATTTCCCCGCCATTGTACAGTTTGTGCCGGCACAACCGATAGCATTGCAGCATTTTTAGCAAGCGGTGTCAATTCACCAGGAGAAGCAGTAACTTCTCTCGGTTCTACTTTAGCCGTCAAACTGTTAAGTCATACCCGCGTAGATGATTCTCGATACGGGATTTACAGCCATAAATTAGGCGATTTGTGGTTGGTTGGAGGCGCTTCTAATACCGGAGGTGCGGTGCTGCGACACTTTTTTACAGATATTGAATTAGCTGATTGTAGCACACAAATTAATCCCGAACAAGAGAGTTTGCTGGATTATTACCCATTGTTGAAAAAGGGCGATCGTTTTCCAATTAATGACCCGAATTTAGCGCCCCGACTCGAACCGCGTCCCGCTGATTCTGTGGAATTCCTGCACGGTTTGCTAGAAAGTATCGCGCGGATTGAAGCGCGGGGATATCAATTATTGCAGGAGTTGGGTGCAACACCTTTGACAAAGGTTTATACTGCTGGCGGCGGCGCAAAAAATCCGGTTTGGAGTGCGATTAGAAAGCGTTATTTGAAAGTGCCGGTGGAAATTCCTGTTCAGACGGCGGCTGCTTATGGAGTTGCGCTTTTGGCGATGCGAAGTGCGATCGATTTTAGATTAAAGGATTGAAGAAAGCGACCTCACGGATCGATATGAATGCTGGTAATCTGTCGGACATTTAAATTGTATGTTCAGGGCGGGCTCTCGTGCCCAACCCCTACTCCCCACAAGATTTTTATTGTTTTTTGGCATACAGTTTAAATGCTGAACAGCTTACCCTGAATGCTTTTAGTTAGGCTTAAATGTGGTAAATTGGGATGGCGATCGCTCTTGATTCAAACTCAAATAGAAGGAAACAAGCATTCTGCTATATTGTGTTAAGTTGTTATCCCTAAAAATCAAGGACAATGGCAAAGCTACCTGATGACATCCTGAACACAATTTTCACATTGCAGCGACGGCTAGTCGAAATCCTCAACGAAACAACCGCCACAGAATATATTTTAATGCAGCAGTTTGGCGAGACAGAAGCAACACTCCCCGAACTAGAATCTCTAGATAATGTTAAGGAAAGGTTGAGAAACCCTTACAATCGTTTGTACAGGCTTTTGCAGCAGGTAGCAGAATCTCAACCCGCTGCGACTGCGGATACGTTAAACTTTCTGTATAGAACGATAGAACAAACAGAGGCGGCTGTCGATGCCTCAGAAGCAACTATCCGAGAAATCAAAATAGATTGGAATTTGCCATGAATCAACAACCTAGAATCCCCGACGCTGAAACCAGAAAGCGACACGTTGAAAAAATGCGTGAAGTCTGCCGACAGTTGGACGCTTTGACTCTAAACCTGGATGAATTAATCGCTATATTTGAAGCTGATAACCGCCGCCAGCGTCGAGAACGTTTGGCCGGTAAATACAGGCGTGTGGAATCTCAGGTAGAAAATCCGGCGGTTGAAACCGCGTCTACACAAACGATGTCCGCCTCTGCGGACTGAAGAAAACAATGTAATTTTTACCGCCATTTTTCCCGCCCATTCTTCAACCCGCGCACCATCCGGGTTTTGCCTGTATAGACGCGGTTTCAACCGCCGGGTATTCTTGGATTTTTTTCTATTACACTCGCTGCAACTTAGCCGTCCTCGGGTCGATGATTTTGCGGCCCAAACCTTTAAACTTAATTGCCAGATTAGTTTTATCGCCCACTCCCAAAACGTGGGTAATTTCTCCAACTCCAAAAGCATGATGAAAAACCCGTTCCCCCGTTTTCCATTCTGATGGAGAACTCCCAGAATGGGCGGCTGAATTATTAGTTTTTCCCTGAGATGCAGCAGTTTTGCTCGTCTTAGTTTTCTTCGCACTTCCAGCCAGCAAATGTGTCGGTAATTCGCCCAAGAATAGCGAAGGCGTACAGTGTTCGCGGTATCCTCCCCAGAGGCGGCGTTCGCGAGTGTGGGTGAGAAATAGCAATTCCTGGGCGCGAGTGATGCCGACATAACACAAACGGCGTTCTTCTTCAACTGCTTTCGGGTCATCTAAACTGCGGAAATTGGGAAATAAACCCTGTTCCATTCCGACTAAAAATACTACGGGGAATTCTAACCCTTTGGCTGAGTGCAGCGTCATCAGGGACACGCGGGAATCGTCTTCTTTCAAATCATCTAAATCGGATGCTAAGGATGCTTTTGCTAAAAATGATGTTAGCGTCGGTTCTTCGTTTTGTTCTTCAAATTGCAGCACTGCGTTGTACAATTCTCGAACGTTTTCAATCCGATTTTCGGCTTCTTCGGTTCCTTGGTTTTTCAAATCGTCAATGTAACCAGAATCTTCGATAATTCCTTGGACAATTTGCGACGCGGGCGTAGTTTCAAGTTTTTGTTGCCAATTACCAATCATGGCGGCAAATTTAATTATAGCTTTTGCCGATCGCCCTGCGAGAGTATTTACAGAAGATTCATCGCTGAGAATTTCCCACAGCGGAATACCTAATTGAGTTGCAGCGTCTTCGATTTTACCAAATGTCGTGTCGCCAATGCCGCGGCGGGGAGTGTTGATGATGCGTTTGAGGCTGACGCTATCGTCGGGATTGGCGATCGTCCGCAGGTATGCTAGGATATCTTTGATTTCTTTGCGATCGTAAAACTTCAGGCCGCCGACAATATTGTAGGGAATATCCAAGTACATTAACGCTTCTTCAAAGGAACGAGATTGAGCGTTGGTGCGGTAGAGAATCGCAAAGTTACTCCCGTGTTCGTATTCGGAATTTTGGCGCTTCAGGGACTGAATTTGACCGGCTACAAATTGCGCTTCTTCTAATTCATTGTCGGCGCGCCATACCACAATCGGAGCTCCGGGTTCGCGAGTCGGGCGCAGAACTTTCTCGATGCGTTCGGTATTGTGTTCGATCAAGTGGTTGGCGACTTGCAGGATGTTTTCGCGCGATCGATAATTTTCCTCTAATTTGACCATCGTCTGAGTTTTTGCATCCGACAAACCATCGCCGAAATCCTCTTGAAATTCCAGCAAAATGGTATAATCAGCCATCCGAAAACTGTAAATAGATTGATCGACATCGCCCACCACAAAAATCGAGCGATTTTGCCATTTATCAAACTCTTTCGGGTCGCTGTTATTGGTCACCAACATCCGAATCAAATCGTATTGAGTGCGGTTGGTATCCTGATATTCGTCAACTAAAATATGTCGAAATTTGTGATGCCAATAACTTAAAACTTGCTCGTTTTGGCGTAAAAGTTTAACTGGAACTAAAATTAAATCGTCAAAATCTAAGCCGTTGTTGGCGGCTAAAGCATCTTGGTAACGGCTGTAAACATCCGCAATTACCCGCCCTCGGTAATCCGGTTCTGCTGCGAGGAATTCTTGAGGCGACCAACCTTGATTTTTAGCGTTGCTGATGGCATAGCGGACTTTGCGCGGGTCAAATTTCTTATCGTCTAAATTGAGGACTTTGGTAACAATTTGTTTGACGAGACTTTGAGCATCTGACTCGTCAAAAATCGAAAAATTCTTTTTCCATTGGCGGCCTTTTTCGTCTTGATATTTCTCAATATCGTAGCGGAGAATCCGGCCGCACAGAGAGTGAAAAGTCCCCATCCAAATCTGTTTGGTAATTCTATGGTAAATTTGCGATCGCAATCTGGTTTGCACATCCGGCGCTAAATCTGCTAAAGGTTTGCCATATTCAGCTTCAGCTTGCTGAGTCGCCAGCAATTTCTCAATTCTTTCTTTCATTTCTCTAGCGGCTTTATTCGTAAATGTCACCGCCAGAATATTTTCGGGATCGACTCGGTGGGTGCGAACTAAGTTAGCTACGCGGTAAGTTAGAGCTCTGGTTTTCCCCGAACCAGCCCCCGCTACTACTAACAGCGGCCCGTTGTAATGGGCGACTGCTTGGCGCTGGGATGGGTTGAGGTGGCTGAGGTGATCGGTAGTAGTTTGAGTCATCGTTGGATGGTTAGTTGTTGGATTTTTTTAAGGGATAAATAATACTTGGTATGTGATGCCGCGAGTTTTTTTAAGGTTAAGTGCGCGCACTCTACAATATAATATCATGAATATCAGACGGCGGTTGAAACCGCGTCTACACAAACGATGTCCGGATGGTGCGCGGACGAAGAGAGAATAAGATAAAACATAATTTTCACCGCCTATTATTCAACCCGCGCACCATCCGGGTTTTGTCTGTACAGCCGCGGTTTCAACCGCCAGGTATTCTAATGTTTAAATATTTGTTTGATCGAAATTGCAGCTAATATTCCCAAGCCAATCCAAATAACAATAATTATAGCAGCCGCAGCCCGATTTATCGGTTTTTCTCGCTCTATTTCAGCAGCGGCTTTTTCCCGACACTCGGCTAAAACCTGTGGGGGAATCATCTTCAGTACCAGCCAAATTCCCAAAGGTACAATTATCAAATCGTCCAAGTAGCCGAGAATTGGTATGAAATCGGGTATTAAGTCGATCGGGCTAAAAGCGTAGGCAACCGTAAGACCTGCTAAAATTCTGGCGTACCAAGGTACTCTCGGGTCTGTACTGGCTAAATAAACAGCGTAAGTCTCTTTTTTGAGTCGGCGGGCCACTTGTTTTAAGGATTGCATATAGTAATAACTAATGACTAATGACCAATGACTAATGACTAATGACTAATGACTAATGACTAATGACTAATATTTTTTTTAGTTGCCAAAAATGTAACAGGCTGGATCTTTAGTAATTCCCGTGCGAAGGTAAAGTATAGCATCTGTTGTATGTGAGGATAATCAAAGTTATGAATTCAAATTTGCGGCGCGGTACTAGAATCAATTTCTGCAGTCTGCTAACAGCGTTGTGTTTAACGTTAACTTTCGTGAGTTTTGTGAGGTTAGATCCGGCGGTTGCTCAAGAACAGCGGATCAGAACGTTGACTGTTACCGGGCGGGGTGTGGAAGCGATTCCGACAACTAAAACCCAAGTGCGGCTGGGGGTTGAGGTGCAGGGGAAAACGGCGGCCGCGGTGCAGCAGGAAGCGGCGAGACGATCGTCCGCTGTGGTAGAGTTGCTGCGATCGCGCCAAGTAGAAAAACTCGAAACTGCCGGCATTACCCTCAGCCCGAATTACAGCTACGAAAACAACCAGCAGCGCTTGACGGGCTATACGGCGACGAATACCGTCACTTTTCGGATTAATACTGAATCTGCAGGCACTTTGCTCGACGATGCGGTGAACGCCGGAGCAACGCGCATTCAAGGTGTGAGTTTTGTGGCCGCCGAAAGTGCGATCGAACAAGCTCAAAAACAAGCACTCAAAAAAGCCACTCAAGACGCTCAATCGCAAGCGGATGCAGTCTTGAGCGCGCTCAACCTCAAACGGGGAGAAATTCTCAGCATTCAAGTCAACAATGCGAGCGCCCCTGTTCCTGTGTACCGCCAGTTTGCTGCTGCTAGGGCTGATGCTAATGCTACAACGCCCGTGGTGGGAGGCGAACAGGAGGTAGATGCTTCTGTGACTTTACAAATTGGATATTAAATAGTTAGGGGTTGAACTGGCAACCTCAGCTTGACCCTAACTATTTCTCGATTTATCAAGCAGCTTTTTCTACAAAAAACTTTAGCCGTTTTAACCACTTCTGCGAGTAGTCGAGCAATTCTTCGCGTTCCACCAACACAAATATTTCCGCATCTTCGCCCGGAAGAGCCACAACAATCAAAGCCTTAACAATTTTAGCGCCAAACAAAGTTTCACTCTAAGTAAGTCGGTGGAAAAATTCATAATTATCTAAGGAATTATTAAGTGGCGCGCTTTGAGTTAAAGTGTAACAGCTCACCGCAACAAAGTTGCGGTGAGCTGTTACGACAAATGGCTACAACCTATTATGAACTATGAACGGAATCTCTCCTTCTTCAGGGGGAGAGTTCCTCAATAAATAGACTCTCCCTTAAACCCTAGGCGATCGCCGTCCTCCTACACAGAAAAGAGTGGACTCTTTTCTCAGATCCACTCTCTGTTAAACTCTCTTAGCCCTAGCTTTAACAAGCAGGAGTTAAGTCCTTACTTTACCTAGTCCTTAATGATTCTCTTGTCATGAATGACCACTTGATCCTTGAGTTCAGGACTGCCGGAGATGTGAATATCGCTATCCTTATTTCTCTCTGCGTCGGATTCGGCTAGATATTGGGCAGATGACTTAACATCATGCGCTGCACCTTTAGCAGATTCGGCTGCATTTTGGGCAGATGACCTAAAATCAGGCACTGCAGGTTTAGCAGATTCGGCTAGATATTGGGCCGATGATTTAAAATCATGCGCTGCACCTTTAGCAGATTCGGTTGCATTTTGGGCTGATGACTTAACATCCTGCTTAACATCCTGGGCTGCACCTTTAGCAGATTCGGCAGCATTTTGGGCAGATGACTTAACATCCTGCGCTGCACCTTTAGCAGATTCGGCTGCGCTTTGGGCAGATGACTTAAATGATTCAGCGGCACTCTGGCCAGATGACTTAAGCGATTCGGCGGCACTTTTTATAGATGGCTCAACTGCCTGCGCTGTACTTTTTACAGTCGATCTAAAATCCTTAGTTGCCCCCTCAATTTCCTGAGCTACAGCTTTGGCAGAAGGCTTAACTTCATCGGCAGTGCTCTTAATAGAGTCCGCTGCACTTTGTACAGAAGGCTTGATACCTTCGACTGTCTGCTTGACTGAATCTTTTACTTCTCTAATCGTAGGTTTGACTTCCTCGGATGCGCTCTTGACTGCATCTACTACAGAAGGCTTGGCTTCCTTAACAGTCCGATCGACAGATTCGGCTATACTTTTAATCGAAGGTTTGGTTTCCTCAACAGTCTCTTTTACTGCTTCTGCTGTAGCTTTGATAGATGGTTTAACTTCCTCAGCAGTTTCCTTTACTACTGTCCCTAGCTCTTCTACAGTGTCTTTAATACCGTCTGCTACAGTGTGTGCTGCATCCCCTAAATTATCTACAGCACGGTTAACCGTATCAGCAGTACCTTTACCAATCATAGCGCCAGCAACTGAGCCTGCTACAGCACCAACAATGCCTCCAGAGCGAGCACCGAGTATACCACCGACTGCTGCTCCAGCTATCCTCGCACCCATGCCTGAGCCTGATGATTGATCTTCCTGAGATTCTGAATTTTCGTTAGTCTGAGCCTGAATCTGCTGGTTTTCGCTATTGTCAACTTTCTTTTCTGGGGAGTCAGGATTTGCTTCAGGCTGGTTAAAAGGCTGTTTATTATCAGTCATAGATATCCTTGGGTTTTACTACACTTAGGAATGAAAAATAAATAACTTGCACAATTAAACCCCAGAAGCCTTGCTCCAAGGTAAACTATTGCTCTATTAGTCACCTTATTTATTTTTCATTCCTTACTAGGCTAACTATTACTTCTAAGAAACTCTACAGATTAGCTGTTTAAATCTAAGAGTAAGCAATGTTTATCAATCATCTACAATCATAGATATAGAAGCTCGATAAACTTTATAAAACTCAGGAATGTTCCTAACTGGCAGGAACGGCTTAAAAGCTAAGTAGGTGAACAAAATTAAACATAAGGTGGGCATTGTCCAGTAAAAGTCTGTAATTCAAGCATGGAGAAGCTCGAAGCCAATGCCCACCCTACAGCTATGTTGAGTTTATTTATGTTTACCTACTTACGTTAAACAAAAGAAAGCAAAAGTTCGCTCGACTACCCACTGTCGAGATGACCATTCAAGATTTTTAAACATCTGCAATTAGTTAGAGATAAAAAACCCCCCTATTGATAGAGGTGCTTCCTTTTATATCCAAATAGGTTTAAAGAGAGGTTGACAGTAGCCTCTACTGAACCCTAAATGAGTTAGACGGTTTTACTGTTTGCTGCTGGCAGATAAGCACTAAATTTGAGTGCGAGTAGGTGGAAAGAAGGAAACCTATTTATCTGTAGGTTTGTAAAAGCGACCTCAATTCTTGCAGTGCAGAGATTAAGTGCTGTTCGCCTTAAAATACACATACACAAGATGCAGTTTGTTATTTTCATCGATCAACAGTTAGGAAAAGAAAAATCATGGTTAAACAAAGTTACTGCAGCCTCTACTGGAGTAAAAAAACAGGAGCTTATCTAGGAGCGATCGCTCTAGGTCTGACCGCTTTGCTGCTTCCTGGTTGCAGTAATGATAAGGAGATTGCCGACGGAAAAACCAACACTACTGCCCAAGAGGTTGCAAAAGTTTCACCAAATCCGACCCTCGGAAAAGAGGTAACGATCAGAAGCCAAACGGCACAAGCAGTTGGAAAGAGCGGCTTTGTCATGACGCCGAAGGAGGGCCAACCCATTTTAGTGATTAATGCCACTGGTACTCCCTTCGTGCTTCCTGGCGCAGACATGCCCGTTCAAGCTACGGGTAAAGTTGCGTCATTTGTTGTTGCCGACATTGAGAAAGAATTTGGTCTGGCGTTAGAAGACGAACTGTATGCAGGCTACGAACGCAAACCCGCCATTGTTGCACAATCTCTAGCGCTTGCCCCTACTCCCGAAGGCCTATATAAAGCTCCTGCGGGCTATTTCGATAAACCCATTGCTGTAGAGGGTGACCTAAGAAAACTTGAAAACACTCCCAATGCCTTCGCCTTATTTGAAGAAGGTTGGGTTGATGATGTCGGAATACTGGTTATCAGTGTCGATCGCAATCTTAAAGCTAAAGGTCGCCCACTCCAAGAAGGGGAAAACGTTGTGGTGACTGGTGTCGCACGTCAGGCTAACGCTAAGTTGCTACAGGGCGCTAACTTGGGCTGGGACACCGCGAAGATCAACGAGTTTGTGTCTAGATACACCAACAGACCAGTCATCGTAGCTGATGGTGTCTATCCATCCGCTGTCGATCCTGCTCCCGGTAAGTAGGGGCTTCGTTACGACAAAACCTTTTTTCTCACAACTAAGTCGAGAGAAAAGCCAAAGACTTAGTAACACCATAAGTTGTTGAATTCAGTCAAAGGAAAAGAAAGAAATGATCGACGAAAGAGAAAGATTTGATCGCGAAACAGGTGACTACAGACGCGCTGTAGGTGTTTTCAAAAATCACAAAGATATCGAAGATGTACTCGGTGCGCTCAAGAAATCTGCTTTTGACATGGACAGAGTCTCCTTAATAGCACGGCATATAGAGGATGTCGAAGGGGCTAAGGAGATAACCGAGAAAGACGGAAATGAAGCCAAGGAAGGAGCTGGTATAGGCGCTACAACTGGTACAGTTCTAGGTGGTATTGGTGGCTTCTTAATCGGCGTCGGTTTATTAGCTATTCCTGGTATTGGCCCTATACTTGCAGCGGGAGTAGAGATACCTGCTATAGCCTCTACCCTGGCGGGAGCCGGAATTGGTGCAGCGGCAGGCGGTATTATTGGAGCCTTGGTTGGTATGGGCATTCCTGAAGAGAGAGCCAAGGTATACAACGAGCGTGTCAAGGCTGGCGATTATCTGTTGATGGTCAGCGGAACTGAAAATGACCTGGGTCGCATCCAAACTATCATGCGGGAGCACAATGTTGACGAATTTGGCATTTTCGATGCTCCGGATCTGATAAAAGCTAAGCCTGCCCAAAGGCAGGAACGGGTGGCAACTCGAGAAGTGGTTGCTGACAGTGTGGATATAGAAGGTGATGGCGAAGCAGAGGTAATTATCGTTGACAAACGAAAAGAAATTCGATAATGTTTGTCAGCTATTTCAGCCATTGTAGTCCTGGGAATAGGTCAACAAAGATATAGCTCAAAGCTTAGGCAGTCGCCCCCTAGCCCCTCCTCACTAAAGCTCCGGTTGCTAAGGAGGGAAGGGGGTTAGCACCCGTGATTGTAATCTCTCATGGTTTGGGTTCAAATCGAAAAACCTTTGAATATTTAGCCCAGCAACTCGCCTCTTATGGCTTTGCTGTTGCCGTCCCCGAACATCCGGGTAGCAATAGCGAACAGTTGCGATCGTTGTTACCTAGTCGCTCTGATGAAGTGACACAACCAAAGGAATTTATTGACCGTCCTCTGGATGTGAAATACTTCCTGGATGCATTGGAACGTCTCGACGGTTCTAACCCCAACTTGCAACTCAATTTACAACAAGTTGGAGTAATTGGTCAGTCGTTTGGGGGTTACATGGTATTTGCTTTGGTAGGTGCTTCCCTTAACTTCGAGCAACTACCAAAAAACAGTAAAGCGCTGGAAGATTCTTTGGATGTTTCACTCTTGCTCCAGTGTGGGGCATTGGAACCACCTCGCTACAGATTAGCTGTTTAAATCTAAGTTCAAGCAATGTTTATCAAGCATCTACACCAGTGTTTATAAATGCTTGGTAAGCTTGACAAACAACAGACGATCGTGAACCATGAAGAAGTTCAATAAAAGGGAAATAAAATAAAGTAATAGACAGCGTACTCCAGTTGCTTAAAATGTTCTCTAAAAGTATCAGGAAGCTTATCAAAAATGAAGAAAATTAAATACACGTTGTTAGGTTTGTTAGGAATTTTTGGCTCAATTCTCTTTTGGGGTTTGCTCGAACCGTACCTAATCGACACAGAAGAGGAAGTTGCAGAAATCCCTAATCTTCCCGCTGCTTGGGAAGGGAAGCGAGTTGCAGTGATTGCTGACTGGCAAATAGGAATGTGGATGGGCAACACCAGTACCATCGACCGCGTTGTGGAACAATTAATCAAGGAGCGTCCAGCACTGGTGCTAATTACTGGTGACTTTATCTACCATCCAGGTGAAGATCCAAGCGAAGAGATTAACAAGGCTGTTGAAATTGTGCGATCGCTTCCAGAAGCAGGCATCCCCACCTATGCTGTCTTGGGCAATCATGACTATGCAATGGACAGCAAGCAGGCAACGCCAAACAGACAGTTAGCGCGTCAATTGCATGATGCGCTTGAATCAGTGGGTGTACAAGTCCTCCAGAACGAGGCGGTTGCGATTGGCAAGCCAGCGTTAAGAGCAATTGCACCGTCCGAGAATCGCAACCAAACGGCAGCAAACACGGCGGACAACACCCCCCTATACCTAGTAGGCATCGACGCACACTGGCCAAATAACGATCGACCGAAAGTCGCGCTGAACTCGGTGTCAGAAGGAACACCAAGGTTGGTGATGATGCACAACCCAAATTCCTTTGAAGCGTTACCTCCTAACACTGCACCTTTGGCTGTGGCAGGACACACGCATGGTGGGCAAGTTCGTCTACCCTTCACCCCAGAATGGAGTTGGATGACTTTTGCTAAAGAGGATGAGGTACACGCTGACGGCTGGATCAAAGGATATGGGCAGTCAGGAAATCGTCTTTATGTAAACCGAGGAATTGGTTTTAGCATCATACCGATACGGTTCAATTGTCCACCAGAAATCACTGTATTCACACTTCGCTCCTCTGTCTAAATATGCAAGTCAGAGAAACCACTATCCACAAAAATTCGGGATTTTCAACTGATTTTTTTCATACTCTGATTAAGCAACGCCAGATTTTGGAGTTATCTAACTCACGAACGAGATATTTGAACAGCAACTTGACCGCTTTAGCCACCAGAGGCGATCGCACTTAACCTGTAATTTTGCATAAGTTCGATCGCCCTCAACTTTCCCAGCAAATCCAATTACTGCCGGATCGGCGCTCGAAGTACCCGATATCGACTACAGTAAACACAAAATATTATTGGCGGTGATTGGAGTGATTGAGACTTTAGCAACAGGAATCGCAGCAGTCGGTTCGCTGCTAGCATTGGGCGGATTGGGCCTAGAGTTGAACTATCGCCGGAGTGGGAGTCCAAATAAACTAGAACTTACAGCCGGAGAATGGCACTTAGCCATAAACGAACCCAACCGATATCTTTTAGTTGGAGAAATGGAGTTCCGCAACCTGACACAGCGGTTCGAGGTGATGTTGCCGGAAGTGCGCGCACAGGTGAAACTGCTGTCAGACGAAAGTTTGGATGGCGTGACTTCCCAGACAAAAGTGATTCCTTGTCACAAAGACGCAAAAGCCCGATCGGACGATTACTGGTTCGGCTATATTGTTAAAGCCCAAGAAAACACAAAAATCAAAGTTTCTGTAGACATTCAAGGGCAAGATTTAACCAAATTGCAGTCAGCTTGGGTGCAAGTACACTTCGTCACCTACGGCCCGGGCGGGCGCATCCCCAAAGTCCGCAACGTAGTAGTCCCGCTGCAATTTCCCAACTCGGACACCGTACCCGTCGCCCGCAATGTCGGAGTTGCCGAAGTTTTGCCGATTCGCACCCACATACTGGCGGAACTAGACGATCCCGTGGAAATTGTCAAGCGCTACGTGGTGCCGCGCGCCCAGAAAGGCGATATTGTTGCCCTGGCAGAAACTCCCCTAGCTTTGATGCAGGGACGCTACCGCCATCCCAGCGAAGTCAAACCCGGATGGGCAGCCAAGCGAGTTTGCTTGTTTTTCTTGCCCACGTCGAGTTTGGCCACAGCTTGCGGAATGCAGGCGTTGGTTGATGTAGTAGGCCCTTGGCGCGTAGTCGCGGCATTTGCGATCGGCGCTTTAGCTAAAATATTGGGCAAACCGGGAGTCTTTTACCAACTAGCAGGAGAACAAGCAAGGCTGATCGACGATGTTACCGGGACTCTGCCTCCCTTCGATCAATTTATTGTCCTCGGCCCGGACAATCCCCAGCAAGTTGTAGAAGAAATTCAACGAGAAACCGGACTTGCCGCTGCGATCGTAGACGCTAACGACTTGAAAGCAGTTAAGATATTAGCAGCGACCTCCGATTTATCGGTAACATTTTTAGAGCAAGCCTTGCACAGCAATCCCGCCGGGAATGCTGACGAGCGAACACCGGTCGTATTGATTCGACCTCTGCCGAGCGAAATCTTGAGTTGAAAACTGAAAATTAAAAATTCAAATTCAAATTAAAAAAGATGATTTGAAATTTTTAATTTTCGATCGGTCGAGAAAGGGAGAAGCATCAAAAGTTATAAGTTTTGAAAGCAAAATTCACGCATTCAAAACTTATAACTTCCCTAACTTTTCTCCTTTCTAAATTTTTATTTAAAAATTTTCATTCCCCACTTTAGTGCTATGAGTTCATTTACATCCCAAAACCAAAACCCGGTTGTGATTCGCCCGTTTCAGTACCGCGACATCGAGGCGATGGAACAACTGTGCGCGGAAACAGCCGAAAATCCAGAAAACCGCAAGGGCGCAAGCTGCGACTTGGTATTTGGTAGAAAGTTGCAGCAGATTCGTCGCTGGTACGGACTGCTGAAAATTTTTAGTTTGTTTCCAAACTCTGGCCAGTCGATGTTCCGCGCCCACGTTGCTGAAGAACAGGGTAAAGTTAAAGGCATAATTCAGATTTCTCCTTTCAACCGCACCCGCAGCACTTGGCGGATCGATCGCATCGGAGTAGACCCAGAAGCCCGCAGCAAAGGCATTGGTTCCATGCTGCTGCGGTACTGCTTTGAGGCAATCTGGGAAGCGCGGACTTGGCTGCTGGAGGTCAACGTCGGCGACAAAACCTCCCTGGCTTTGTACCGGCAGAACGGGTTTCAGCCGTTGGCGCAGATGACTTACTGGACGATCGCCCCAGAACGCCTGCAATTCATGGCAAACTCAACACCAGATTTGCCCAACCTGCTGCCAGTCAGCAACGCCGACGCTCAATTGCTGTACCAACTCGATACCGCGTCAATGCCGCCCTTGGTGCGCCAAGTATTCGATCGGCACATTCAAGATTTCAAAACCAGTTTTTTGGGCGCTTTAGTCGAAGGTGTCAAACAGTGGCTGGCAAAAACAGAGGTAGTCAGCGGCTACGTGTTTGAACCGCAGCGCAAAGCAGCGATCGGCTATTTTCAGCTGCAGCTATCCCGCAACGGCCACCAACCGCACGTCGCCCAGTTGACCGTACACCCGGCCTACACTTGGCTGTACCCAGAACTGCTATCCCAAATGGCGCGACTCGTTCAAGACTTCCCCGTTCAAAGCCTGCAACTAGCTTCCGCCGACTATCAACCGGAACGCGAAGCTTATTTAGAGCAATTTGGAGCCGTGCGCGTAGAACACAGCTTGCTGATGTCTCGATCCGTATGGCACAAACTGCGCGAATCCAAGTTAGTCTCCCTCGAAGGGCTCCAACTATCAGAAGTGTTGCAGAGCTTCCAGCCCACTCGCAAACCCGTACCGGGTCGGATGTCCTGGCTCGGCCCGATGGCTGGGGAAGCCGCAGCAGGGCCCCCGTCCTCAGAGATTAAACCGTTTTTGTCGGACTCAGGAAACGGTAAAGCCGATCGAATGAACCCCTCGAACAGCCAAAATTCCGAATCAGCAGCAACAGATGCTAAGAGCATTTTGCCTCTGAATTTGCCGGAATTGCCTCAAGACGGCGGTGCACCAGGAGAACTCAATTCTTAACAATTGAAAGCAGAAGGTAGAAAGTAGAAAACAGAAAAGAATAGAATTAATCATTCAACAAATTACTTCTTTTTCTGTCATACTTACAAAAATTACCTTCTGCTTTTGACTGATATCAACCTAAGATTACCTATTATCTTCTTACTTTCTTCTGTTATTCCTTCGCGCTATGAGCGTATAAGCGCTTCGCGCAGGCTACGCCAACGCGGTTCGTTAAATAAAATTGTGTCCGCCAAAAAACAGTAAATCTAAAATCTAAAATCCATCGATAATGTCCAACGAAAAATTATGGATTAGTGCTCTGGGATTAGATATCGGCAGCAAACGAGTCGGCATCGCCGGGTGTGACGGAACAGGTTTAATCGCTACGGGGATTACTACTCTGGTGCGATCGTCCTTCGATCGCGACGTAGCTTGTCTGGCAGAACTCGTCCGATCGCGCGGAGTGAAAATTTTGGTTGCAGGCTTGCCCTACTCCATGAACGGAGAATTGGGCAATCAAGCGCGACAAGTGCAAAAATATGCTGGTCGCATCGCCGAGGCCTTAGAACTCCCCCTAGAATACGTAGATGAGCGCCTGACTTCGGTTGAAGCCGAGGAATTGATTCAATCACAAGGAATGTCCCCTTCCCGAAATAAGGGTTCGATCGATCGCAAAGCAGCAGCCCTGATTTTGCAGCGGTGGTTGGACAGCAGAAGACAAAATATCGCCCCGGTTCCCAATCGTGATAGCTTTTAACGAAGGCGTGATATCCTAAGTTGTGCAAGTTTGCTACGCACACCTGTAACCGTTGACATACTTGAGAAAATTTCGCTGTACCCTCGGTACTGAAGCAGCACAAAATTGCGATCTGTCCTCAGTATCGCTCTGGACTCGACTGAAATTTAAACGCTGCACTCTCCGCGTGGAAAATGCCGCGAGTCTCGCGGTTTAAAGTTGTGGGCTGGCGATCGCCCGCGCGGCCAGAATATCGCCACGAAAACTCCCAATTGTCAAGCAAACATTACTGAATTATTGACGGATAATTAAGATACACGCGATGTCCTCATCCCCAAACCGCAAAGAGAATGGCAGTTCTAACGAAGAGTCCGTCACCCTGACGGATGAATTCGGGCGATCGCTCGCTTGCAACATAGAGCATTCGATGAACCTAGAAGGTCAAGAATACGCTTTGCTGATTCCGATCGACTCTCCGGTAGAAATTTTTACTTGGCACGGAGACGAAACTGACGAATCAGCAATTCCTGTAGAAGACGAGACCGAAATTGACAAAATTTTTGATATTGCTAAAGTTGTGCTGCAAGAGCAGAACTTGACACTCCGGCGCACGGCGGTGACGCTGACTGTAGTTGGCGAATTGCCGGAATTTCCCGACGAGGAGATGGCAGCGGATGCCGATGCTGATGAAGAGTCGGATTTCGAGGAACTTATGTGGCTGACAAGCTTCTATCACGAAGAACAGGAATATGCCATTTATACGCCTCTCGATCCGTTCTTTATCTTGGCTCGCATCAATGATGACGGCGAGCCCGAATTGCTCTCGGAAGAAGAGTTCAAAAGGCTGGAACCGATGTTGCCGATGCTAGAAGACCAGTTTTTTGACGAGCTTGATTAGATATAAATTGCAGGCAGAAGACCAAAGGGCAAAAAGCAGAATTTTTGACTGTTTTATTAAAAGTAAACTGCTCGCCCGATCGAACTTTTTCGAGATTGTGCCTTCTGCCCGGTATACTCAGGCTGTTGAATTGGGCCGCGTGAATTGAGTCGCGTCAAAAAGCTGGCATCCGTAACTTTTCGGTCAACAATCACCGATCGTTAGTCATTAGTGGTCACTTAATTGGCGCTTATCGAGGACAACGCACTATGAGCAAAGAACAACTGACAAAAAGCAGCCCGCGAGAAAGCAGAAAAGCTACTCCGCAATTTTCTAAATGGTTGTTTTATCTGGCTTTGCTGCCAGCAATTTTGGGAGTTTGCGCTTGGCAGGGCTGGGCTTGGTGGAGCTGGGCTTCGGCACCGCCTAAAATCGCTGAAACTTCAACTTTACCGGGAGAGGACGCTGCTGTGGTAATCCAAATCCCCCCCGGTACTTCCAGTCAAAAAATCGGGCAGGATTTGGAAGCTGCAGGCTTAATTCGATCGGCAGGAGCGTGGAATATGTGGGCCCGCTGGCTGACGATGCAAAACCGCGACGGAGATTTTAAAGCCGGAACTTACCAACTGTCGCCGACTCAGCCTCTGAGTGCGGTTGCTGAGAAAATTTGGAAAGGTGAAGTCGTACAGCAGAGTTTCACGATTCCCGAAGGGTGGTCGATCCAACAAATGAGCGCTTATTTTGAAGCCCAAGGTTTTTTCCCGGCTAAGGATTTTATGGCGGCGGCGAGTCAAGTTCCCTACGCTCAGTACCCTTGGCTGCCGAGCGGCTTGCCTCATTTGGAAGGGTTTTTGTACCCGGATACTTATCAGCTAGACGGCGATGCAATTAGCCCGGAAGCTGTCATCAAGCAAATGCTCGATCGTTTCGAGCGGTTAGCTTTGCCCGTCTATCAAAAAAATCAGAACAATACTAAGCTTTCTTTGAAAGAGTGGGTGACGCTGGCGAGTATTGTGGAAAAAGAAGCTGTGGTGGCGAGCGAGCGGAATCGCATTTCAGGGGTGTTCAACAACCGTCTGAAAAACAATATGCCCTTGGGTTCCGATCCTACAGTTGAATATGCCCTGGGCATCAGGCAAACTAAGGAGAAGCCTTTGACCTTTAAGCAGGTGGAAACGCCTTCTCCTTACAATACTTATATCAATGTAGGGCTGCCGCCAACTCCGATCGCGTCTCCGGGAATTGCCAGTTTGGAAGCGACTCTGGCTCCTGAAAATACGGAATATCTGTATTTTATGGCTCGGTACGACGGCACTCACATTTTCAGCCGCACCCTGGCCGAACACAATGCTGCTGTGGCTCAAGTTGACCAAAAAGTGCGATCGGGTCAATAGATTGGCAAAAACTAATACAAAAGTAAAAAGTAACAAAGCAAAAGCAATAATGCTTGCTGGAGATTTTTTACTTTTTTAATCCTTAACTTCCAATTTCTTATTTCTGAATCTAAAATCTAAAATCTCAACTCTAAAATCATTATGACTTGGGGTAAACTATTACAGCCTGACTTAGTTTTAGGCAATTCGATCGTAAATTTAACAGCAGATATTCTTCAGGAATATCAGATTAAAGGATTAGTTTTGGATGTGGACGACACTCTCGTTCCCATGACAGCAATGAATGCTTCTCCCGAACTCAGCGTCTGGGTGGAAGAAATTAAACCGATAGTATCGCTGTGGTTGGCGAGCAATAATTTAAGTCAGACTCGGATCGGTCGAATTGCTGAGTCGTTAAATCTACCTTACATCACTGGTGCTGCTAAACCGTCGCGCCGCAAGTTGCGAAAAGCCGTGACGGCGATGAATTTGCCGGTGGAACAGGTGGCGATGGTGGGCGATCGACTTTTTACGGATGTTTTGGCCGGCAATCGTTTGGGTATGTTTACTATTTTAGTCGAGCCAATGATTGATGCTGGCTACGCGCTTCGCAAATATCCGGTGCGCTCTTTTGAAGTGTGGGTTTCTCAAGCTTTGGGGGCAACTCTGAAAATTAAAGATTAAATTGGGCATAGGCCTGCGCCGGGCATAGGGCATAGGTTAGTAGTTAGCAGTCATACCAAATTCGGGTTTTGGAGATTCTTTATGAACCAGTCGGCGCAGACAGATATCGTTTGTGCAAACCTGGTTTCAACCGCCGAATCATCTCTTACCCGGATTTGGTATCATCAGTGATTAGACATATCATAAAAAGCCTGTTTGGAACAGGCATCCTGCCTGTTCCAGAATAGTTATTGGAGAGGTATATTAGTAATTAATCTGAAATATTGTTTATGAATAGGCAGTTGGGAACTCGATCGCAATTAAATAAAAAAGCTCTAATTGTCATAACAAACAACAAATAACAAATAACAAACAACAAACAACAAATAACAAACAACAAATGACTCAAACTATTGTTATTAAAATAGGAACTTCGACGCTGACTCGATCGACTACCGGAAACTTAGCTCTCTCAACTATTGCTGCATTAGTCGAAATATTAGCAGGTTTGCGGCAGAGCGGCCATCGAGTAGTTTTGGTTTCTTCCGGTGCGGTTGGGGTGGGCTGCGCGCGCTTGGGTTTGACGGAACGCCCGCGAAATATCGCTCTGAAACAGGCTGTGGCCGCCGTGGGCCAAGGGCGGCTGATGCGCGTGTACGATGACTTGTTTACTACTCTACAGCAGCCGATCGCCCAAGTATTGCTCACCAGAGGCGATTTAGTACACCGCAACGGTTACGTTAACGCTTACAATACCTTTGGGCAACTGCTGAAGTTGGGCGTGATTCCGATCGTCAACGAGAACGATACAGTAGCGGTAGACGAGCTCAAATTTGGCGATAACGACACGCTTTCGGCGCTAGTAGCGAGTTTGGTAGAAGCCGATTGGTTGTTCGTGCTTACAGATGTCGATCGGCTGTATTCGGCAGATCCGCGCAGCAATCCCGACGCGCAGCCGATCGCCCTAGTCCAAAATATGGCACAACTCATAGAATTTCAGGTAAAAACAGGAGATTCCCGCAGCGGTTGGGGCACCGGCGGAATGGTGACAAAAATTGAAGCAGCGAGAATAGCCACAGCATCGGGAGTGCGGACTGTCATCACAAACGGCTGTTTTCCTGGTAACATCGAGAAAATACTTAACGGAGAGTCGATCGGCACTCAATTCGAGCCGCAAACTCGCCCTGTAAATGCTCGGAAACACTGGATAGCCAACGTGCTAATTCCGGCTGGAAAACTTTACTTAGATGCGGGTGCTGTCAATGCCATTATTCAAGGTGGAAAATCGCTTTTAGCCGCCGGCATTTCGCAAATAGAAGGAGAATTTCAGGCAGAAGATGCCGTGCGATTGTGCGACACTGAAGGCAAAGAAATTGCTAGAGGACTTGTGAATTATAACAGTTTGGAATTGAGACAAATTCAGGGATGCAAGTCAGCTAAAATTGCGGAAATCTTAGGTTATGCTGGGGTAGAAACTGTGTTGCATCGAGATAATTTAGTGATTGTTTGAGCGTTATAGCATTTCAAGCGAAAGATGAGGTGCTGTCGGCCCGCGCCGGGCATCGGGCAGTCGGGCATCGAGCCGAAGAGCATCATCGGGCAGTCGGGCATAAAAGCATACCTCACGACGATCTCGAACCGCTATAGACATCTCCAATAATTGTTGAACGGCATCTTGCCTGTTCAAAACAGGCTTTTGGGTAGATGACTACTGACAAATATCCAAACACTCAAAAGTGCGATCGAACCCAGAAATTGAGGAGACTTGCAGCACAGTATTGCAAGAATTTGTTTTGCTGTGTCCGAACAACTCTTTCATCGCTTCTGTAAATAATTCAAATACATCTTGTGCTAATTCTAAAGCCGCTTCACGTTCGGAATCAGTAACTTCCATCTCTGCCAAAACTTGCAACATTTCAGGTGTGTTTACAATCTGATGACTTTCCCAACCCACACAACCTCCTTCAAAATAAACATATTCTTTGTTAGTAGCTTCTTGTAACTCCATTACCACAGCTAGCGCCGCCTCGAAAAAAAATATAGCGGTTGCTTCGAGGACTTTGACTAAGACCAACTTCTGAAAAGGAGAAGCTTTCCAAGCATAGCGTTCTAGCACCGAACAGAGCGATCGAGTTTTTTGAGTTTCTTCACCCCAAAGCAGTCTGAAGTCGCCGCAACTCATTAATTGGTTAAATCCCAATGTCTCTAGATGTTGCAGATACCAGCGCCAATAGTAGTTTTCTTTGTAAGTATACTTGTTAATCAGTTCCTGAACCTTGTTGTTACTAGAAGATTCTCGGAGGACGTACTTGTTTAAGTCGCTCAAACCCACTGCAAAAGGAGCGAGTAAAGGTGCAAAAATGAGTCGTTGATTGGGGTGAATGTTTTTATTAGCTAGAAATTCAAATAAGTGCAATTTTGCAAATTCTTGCTTTTTTTGTTCGATGAATGCTACAATCTCTTTCACGGTTTTTTTCCTAGATTGGCTGCTGTCAAGATAATGTTGCTCCCTCCGTCAATTATCTATCTTATTGAGTCTAAACAATTGTGTTTCAAATCGTAAATATTTGTATTTTAGATCGCAGTCAAGCGTGTTTGGTGTCACAAATAATTGTGACTTGTATCATAGACAATTTTCTAAATAAAAGTAAGATGCAACTATTATCACCATACATACAGCATATTCCATGTAGATGTAGAGAGCGATCGACCGGGTTTCACAGAACAGAATCAGTAATGATGCGATAACTGTAAAGAAACCCGGTTTCTGGGCTGTACTTCATAAACCTGAAATATGGTGTATAAAGGTTGTGCGTAAGTTTCAAAATAGGGGTAAGGTGCAATTTAAACGCCCTACAGATATAAGGTTCTGCGTAAATCTCAAAATAACAATTTTCTATTTTCAGAATTGCCTTTAGGTGCATTGTGAGCTACTCTATTTTTTGGATCGGTTAAGAAAATCATAGGAGTTAAACTTGGAACGGACTTTTTTAGCGATTAAACCCGACGGCGTACAGCGCGGACTCGTCGGCCAAATCATCAGTCGTTTTGAAGCCAAAGGCTTCACGCTAGTTGGGATGAAGCTAATCACGGCGAGTCGCGAACTAGCCGAACAGCATTACGCCGTGCACAAAGAAAGACCGTTTTTTGCGGGACTGGTAGACTTCATCATTTCTGGGCCAATGGTGGCGATGGTGTGGGAAGGCGAGGGCGTGGTGGCGTCGGCGAGAAAAATCATTGGCGCTACAAATCCTCTGTATTCTGAACCTGGGACAATTCGCGGCGATTTTGGTGTGAATGTCGGCCGGAACATCATTCACGGTTCTGATGCTGTGGAAACTGCGAACCAAGAAATTAATCTCTGGTTCAAATCGGATGAATTGAGTAATTGGACTTCTTGCTTGAGTCCTTGGCTTCTGGAGTAGTGTTAATATTCTCCCGATGGTTGATCGGGAGATATTCTTAATTTTAATCGCAATTAAGTCTGATTAAGATTCAAATTTTTCTAATTTAAAATGTCGCAGCGGTTCGCTTCACCAACAGTCTGTAATTCCCACCGACAATCGAAATCAACCAGCCCGCGCGGTGACAGAAATTCGCACTTTCTGCCAATTTTCCCCAAAAAATCGCACCCCAATCCCAGAAACCGGGTTTCTTCCTAGATTTCTCGCACTCTACCGAGATTTGCCGAAGAAACCCGGTTTCTCGCGGCCGGGCAAATTTCCCCAAAAAATCGCACCCCAATCCCAGAAACCGGGTTTCTTCCTAGATTTCTCGCACTCTACCGAGATTTGCCGAAGAAACCCGGTTTCTCGCGGCCGGGCAAATTTCCCCAAAAAATCGCACC
>NZ_JADEXD010000306.1 GCF_015207285.1 Tychonema sp. LEGE 07203
GCTTTGGGGCGGTTCAGCCGTTGCGAGATTGACCCGAAGATTCCTACTTTTAGTATTGCAGAGGTTTTGCGCGATCGGCTTTTAGACTTAAATATTCCCATTGTCTCGGATTTGCCCTTCGGGCACGAGGGCGTTAACGCAGCTTTACCGATGGGAATTGAGGCCAGTCTCGACGCTGAATCGGGATTGCTGATTTGCGGCGACAAATTGCAACTTTAGATTCGGTATCAACGTCTATAAATTTAACTTGAGATTTTGCACCAGCTAAATAGTCCGGTTGGGTGAGGTTAACACAGTTGGCAGAAATTAGATTTAAAATGGATTGTGCAGGTAAATGCCGGCTTTCTCCAGGCAAAAAAATTAAAACTTTCCCAAGGTAGATATGAAAATACACAACTTGTTAAACAGTATTGCTGCCGCTGTGCTAGTTACCGGATTGGCACTTGCCGGGATTTCTTCTAGTGCAGTTGGCGAACAGATACGAAATAACGATCGCATAGACGGAGTAATTCGCCGCACTTCCCCGATTTACCGTTTCCGAAATATGTGGACACCCGGAGCTCCCACAGAAGAATTGCGCGGTCAAGAATACACTTTCAGCGCTCGCGAAGGCGACAACATAGAAGTATTTTTAGACACAGACAGAAGTCGCGGTTTTACTCCAGTCATGGTGCTGTTTTACGGAAACAACAAACAAGTCGCCTTTACCCAAGACCGTTCTTTTAACTATCAAATTCCTCGCACGGGCGATTACAAGCTGTTAGTATTAGCAAAAGATGCTGCTAGGGGAGGAAGTTACACCCTAGAAGTTGCCGGAATTGATGGTGGCAGGCGAGCTAGCAGCGATTGGCGCGACGACAGGCGATACAGCGACAGAAACAGCGACAGAAACAGTCGCAGCTACGACGGAGAAAGGATTCTGCAAGAAGATTTTGGCTTGCGACCTCTTGATTGTCGCCTGAGACGTACTATGGTGAGAGTCAGGTTTGACGATGCCGACAGGGACGAGACTTATTGTGCTATACCGACTCGCCAGTATCCGCAGGGAGACTATTATTACAATCCGCGCACTAGAGATTTAGAATCGGCGAGGGTGTATAATAACAATAATAATAGCTGGTACGATCGCGATCGGTGTCGCGTATCAGTAGGCGGAGTGTGCGTGACTAGATAAGCCGCCACAAAGATCGGGTTTTCCGAGAAATTCTAGGGGCAGGGAAAGCGCCTGATATCTAACACAAATCAGAGATTCAATCAACCCGCCCCGACCGGATATTACGGTCGATCGAGCTGACAGAAGATCGGGATTTTTTTAACCGCAGATGAACGCAGATGAACGCAGATAAACGCAGATAATATTTTTGTTTGTCTGCGGTTCAAAAATTTCTATTTTTACACAGATGGAACAGCCATCCCGCGCTCAACCGCAGGACGCTTCTGCAAGGTTTCTACCCAGCGTTTGAGGTGGGGGTGGTTGTCGAGGGTTAATCCCTGAAATTCGTAAATAGCAACCCAGGGGTAGGTAGCCATGTCGGCAATTGAATAGTCGCCGCAGATGTATTCGTATTTTGCTAATTGAGTATCTAATACTCCGTAAAGCCGCAATACTTCTTTTTCGTAGCGCTCCACCGCATAGGGAATTTGTTCGGGTGCAAAACGTTTGAAGTGGTTGAGCTGACCGAACATCGGCCCGACGCTGGCCATTTGAAACATCAGCCACTCGATAACTTGAAAGTATTTTTCTTTGTCTGTCGGGAGAAATTTGCCGCTTTTTTCGGCTAGATAGATCAAGATAGCGCCCGACTCGAAGACGGTGATGCCGTTATCTCGATCGACTATTGCCGGAATTTTACTGTTCGGGTTGATGGCGATGAACTCCGGGCTAAATTGGTCGTCTTTTCTGATGTCGATGACGTGCAGGTTGTAGGGTAAACCTATTTCTTCGAGCGCGATCGAGACTTTGCGTCCGTTCGGCGTGGTAAAAGTGTAGAGGTCGATCATAAGTTTTTCGCCTATTTTCCAACAAATATAAACTATATTATAATAATTTTAGGCAAATAGCTAATCACAATGGATATTATTCAAATTCTCAAAGAAGATTACCGCAGATTCCCCGACAATCAAACCTACAGCATTTACGCAAAAGATGTTTATTTTGAAGACCCGCTGAACCGATTTACAGGAGTCGATCGCTACCAAAAAATGCTCGGGTTTATGGGGACTTTTTTTCAACAAATTCAACTAGACTTGCACGATATTTCTCAGTCGGGAGATACCGTAAAAACTCGCTGGACTCTGAGTTGGACTGCACCGCTACCTTGGAAACCCAAAATGGCGATCGCCGGCAGGAGCGAACTGAAGGTCAACAGCGACGGTTTAATCGTTTCTCACATCGATTACTGGAACTGTTCGCGGTTGGATGTACTCAAACAGCTTGTATTTCCCGCCGCAACCAAAGGGTGACGGTCGGCTGCGTTAAACCGAATTCAAGCGTCTTCCTTGCTCTATCTCCGTCCTTTGGTCGAACAGGAAATTGACCGAGGAGACAAGAAAAACAGAGATTTGGGCGATCGTCTTCCAAGGATCGCCATATTTATCCCCGCTGACCCCAAATCGCGAATTTTATTCTCCTCAAAAAAGCAGATATTGCAATCCTAAATCATTTGTGAATTTCTTACTCCCTCCCCTTGACAAGGGGAGGGTTGGGG
>NZ_JADEXD010000112.1 GCF_015207285.1 Tychonema sp. LEGE 07203
TGCTATATATCCATTCCGGTTGCACTTCTGGTGATGTTAACTGTTAACAGTCAACAGTCAACAGTCAACAGTCAACAGTGAATTTACTATTCCGATGAAGATAGGAATTGACATTACAGGACACTGGGATGCAGGGGAGAGCAAGCAATACCTGCTTGATTGCGTACACTCAATAGACGAATCCTCAAAAGCCAGTAAGCTAGCAGGTAAGATGCCCGATTCACAATTAATAGAACCAGTCTAATGAATAAATTGCAAGTCAGTAGGAAATCTTTCTTCTTCTGGTTCTGGATCGTAAATGTAGTCGCAGTCAAACTGGAAAGCTTGAGAGTGGCGGCTGATGGAAAATCCGCATTGAGTCACCATTTCTGTAGTAAAACTTGCCATGACTAACTCAATGAGTTTTCTGTAAGAAATGTTAGGCTGTTGAACGTAATAGGTGCGTCTGGCAAAAAAGATTCTCTCATCTTTCGGCACAATTATGCCATTAATTCTGTGGGCGTGTTGAATCGGCTTGATGTAACTTTCAATAAACTGTGACTGACTTTTTTGCAGTCTGGCTAATCTTTCATGTTGCAACCAGCTCATTTGAAACATAATTTTAATAAATTCAAAACCCAAAATGTAGTTAAAAACATTATTGCGTTCTTCTGTACTCAAGACAAAGCGGACTGCGGATTCTAAATATTGATCGGTTTCTCGGCGGGCTTGTTGGGCTGAGTGGATGTAAAATTGTTTGATGTAGCTTCTTAAATCAGATTCGTTTAATTCTTTTTTGACTTGGAATCTAATTAAATACTCTTTGACTCGGTGGAGAGTATCTACATCTTCAAACAATTTTGAGACTAAGCCGTCGGCTGTGTAGTCATCTAAAAATTCGGCTTGCAACTCGGGAGTAGATGCACACAATATGTAAGAAATGGACAAGACGTAGCGTCGCTGGTTCCAAGGCAAACTTTCAGCCCAAGCTTTTACTTCTACTGGGAGTTTTTCCAAGACGGTATCTGTGTGGGTGCGTTGAGAAAGGTCGGCATATTTATATTTTTGTGCAATCATTGCCTGAAACCTTATTTTAGTAAGTTGAGCGGGTAGTCTGTGGCAGCTAAGTAGCGGGGTAAAGTAGATGCGGCAATTTAAAAAATCTCTGATTTTTTAAGTCTATCTTTAATATACAGGATTTAGGGAGTAAAGGAGGTGATCGGTCTCACATTTGTGCGAACTTGGAATCACAACTTTTAACTTAATATATCACATTTTTGGGCGGTGAGTGTCACGAGACAAACTTATTCGCGTCACACCGATCGCGGGGGGTTTAATTGATGATTGAGAAGAGCGATTCAGAAGTTTTTGTTAGTAATAATTACTGAGGTCAATCATGAATTCGACTACAAGTATTTTTTCTAAAAATCGGTGTCAATACTTAAGTTTTGGCAAGTTCCTCGTGCAACCAGTGCGAAAGTGGCTCGATAGCATTGCAGTGGACGATCGGCAAGTAGCTCGGTGGTTGTGCCAACTTATACCCGCACAGTGTCCTTTTGAGAGAGATATCCAGCTATGGGGACACCATCTTTTCCACGTACCCCCGATGTGCAAGCTGAATCCGGTATATGAAGAATTAGTGGGGTTGCGTTTTCGCTCGCTCTCGTTTTTGGCTGACGTATGCGGGGAAGATGTAAGGCCGTACTGCTGATTGAGGGGTGTCGTACCTCGATCGCCCGTCGAGATCGATTATTTACCGGGTGCATCGCTCTGCTAGTTGCGAGATTCCAAATTTAAGCCATAATCTTTGATAATATCAGTGGATGCCTGTAGATAGGAGCGGGCATCCATCGCGGCGGTTAAGTCAAAAATAATACAAATTCTCAACTGTCATGCAACAGCAGTCCTAGGGTGCGTCGCACGCTCAAAAAATCCTGAAAGGCGATCGGCTGTTTCGAGGGTGCCGCACACCTGACAAACAGGGTTGAAAGCAAAAATTATTTTGTAGCATTAATTTTGCGAAATTCTAAAACATCAAACGGTAGCATCAAAAAAAACAAGTATATAAATAATTTAACAAGCTACTTTAGCTCGGGCAAGTGAATATGTTTAACGCAACTGAACTGCTGATTAATGCTTTTGTAAATCGGCTAATTGAAGGCTACCGCCACACCTACGGCGGGTTCAAATCTGACTATGGCGAAATTATTGCTTGGGTAGCCGATATGGCTTTACAAAATATTGCCAATAGCGACGCTCTTTACCACAATGTAGAACACACTATTTTAGTAACATTGGTAGGACAAGAAATTCTGCGAGGCAAGCACATCCGCGAGGGTGGTGTTTCCTGCGAACACTGGCTGCATTTCCACATTGCCTTGCTGTGCCACGATATCGGGTACGTCAAGGGCGTTTGCCGTCAAGATAGAACAGATTTGGGACTTTATGCGACGGGAATAGGCGACTTGAAATTAACACTGCCTCGCGGGGCGACGGATGCGAGTTTGACCCCTTATCATGTCGATCGCGGAAAGATGTTTGTTGAAGAGCGTTTTGGAGGTCACAGACTGATTGATGCCGAGCAAGTTAAGCAGAATATTGAGTTAACTCGTTTCCCTGTTCCGGCGGGCGAAGATCATCAAGATACTGTGAATTATCCGGGTTTGGTGCGGGCGGCGGATTTAATCGGTCAGTTGAGCGATCCGCGATATTTGCAAAAGGTTGCTGCGCTGTTTTACGAGTTTGAGGAGACTGGTCAAAATCAGGTGTTGGGATATCGCAATCCGGAGGATTTGCGGGAGGGGTATCCGAAGTTTTATTGGAATGTGATTTATCGGTATGTCAAGGATGCGATCGGCTATTTGGAACTGACGCAGCAGGGCAAACAAGTTGTTGCTAACCTGAATGCAAATGTGTTTCGGGTGGAGCATTCTGAAGTGGAAGTTGAGGAAGTGGCTGTAGTTCGTTGATTCCCGATAGTTGGGAGAAAGCAATCTCAATAAAATGTGTAATTCGCGATCGAATTCCGCAATCCTGTTGATATTGCAGCGCCAAATCTTCGATGAGTTCGATCGTTGCCCGAACCATCGGCATTCCCGCGAGAATTTCGATCCAGTACCACTGTCCGTTAGGATTGACATTTTGCACCATTCGTGTGGAAGCTCTTAAAAACCGGGTTTATGAACGAGAGATATAGGTTGTGATGCTAAATTTGCGGTCATAAACCCGGTTTTTGCCACAGGTGCAAGATATCAGTTAGGATTGAGTTCGATAAAATAGAGCGTATCGTCCTCGTCGCGAATGATGTCGAACGCACCAAAATTTAAACCAAATTCGTCAAGCATTTGATGGAGTTTGTTGAAAAAGCCGATCGGCATTTAAATCGAATACAGAAGCGGGCTCTTCGGCTCATCCCACAAAAATCTCAAAAAAGAAGATATCCAAAATTTGCGGGAGGAATAGAAAAAAGGGAAAAAGTCCGTGAAGCGCAGCTATCGGCCAGGGAATCGCACAACTACCATCAAATTGGTTTGTAGTCAGGACTTCAGTCCTCACCACCAAGCTACAGATGACTCCGCCATCTGTCTAAAGATAGATTTTATTAAACCACTAAATTCCGTATGATGCTGTAAAAGTCAGTCAGATGAGAAAGCTATCTCCGACTCTAGCTCCGAATAACTGACGAATTTTACTACATCAAAATAAGAAATATCTCTCATGACACCAGTCACTCCCACTCAAACTTCCTCTCAATACGAAACTACCAAGCCCGAAGAAAAAATTGACTCTCTGGTAGGAGAAGTTCAACCAGAAAGCGAACTCGATTTAGAATTCCTCTACACCAGAGACATTGAATTCCGCCAAGAAACAATTTATTTTATTGTAGTCGATCGCTTTTATGACGGCGACCCGGAAAATAACGAAGGCCCAAATCCCGAACTTTACGATCCTGAAGGTAAAGATTGGGGCAAATATTGGGGCGGCGACTTGCAGGGAGTTATCGACAAACTCGACTACTTAAAAGATATGGGTGTTACCGCAGTTTGGCTGACGCCGCTGTTCGAGCAAGTTGAAGCATTATTTATCGAACAAGCTGCGATTCACGGCTACTGGATTAAAGATTTCAAGCGACTAAATCCCCGATTTATTGCCAAAGGCGATAATCCTTCTATCAACCAAACACAAGAAACCAAAAATACCGTATTTGACAAATTAGTACAGGAGTTGCACCAGCGAAATATGAAACTCGTCCTCGATATTGTCTGCAATCACAGCAACCCAGATTTTAGCGGCAAGAAAGGAGAACTCTTCGACGATGGCGTAAAAATAGCTGATTTTAATAACGATAAAGATAACTGGTATCACCACTACGGCGAAGTGACAAACTGGGAAGATGAATGGCAAGTCCAAAACTGCGAACTGTCGGGCTTAGCAACTTTTAATGAAAACAATACTGCCTATCGCAGTTACATTAAGTCAGCAATTAAACAGTGGCTGGACAGAGGTGTTGATGCTTTGCGGGTTGATACGGTAAAGCATATGCCGATTTGGTTTTGGCAGGAATTCAATGCTGACATTACCACTCACAGACCTGATGTTTTTATCTTTGGCGAGTGGATTTACAGCGATCCTAGAAACGATCGTTCTGTGGAGTTTGTCAACGAGTCGGGGATGACTATTTTAGATTTTGGTTTGTGCGTGGCAATTCGAGAAGCTTTGGCACAGGGGGCAGAAGGTGGATTTCATTTAATCCAAGATGTCCTGGATTTGGATCACCGCTATTACGGGGCGACGGAGTTGATCACGTTTATCGACAATCACGATATGCCCAGGTTTCAGTCGTTGAACGGCGATCCGCAAATGCTGCAATTGGCGATATGTTTAATTATGACGACTCGCGGCATTCCCTGCATTTATTACGGCACCGAACAGTATCTGCACGATGATACAGAAGGGGGAAATGACCCTTACAACCGCCCGATGATGGAAAAGTGGGATAGTGATTCCCAGATTTACCGAGATGTGCGGCTGCTGTCTGGATTGCGGCGGCTGAATCCTGCTATTTCGATGGGCAGTCAGTGGCAAAAATATTTAACTCCTGATATTTATTGTTACGTGCGGCGCTATCGCGATTCTGTGGTGTTTGTGGCGATGAATCGAGGTGATTCTGTTACCATAGAATCTGTTGATACTGAATTGCCTGATGGAGAGCATACGGAGGTTTTATCGCGCCGCAAGTTTGAAGTTAAAGATGGGAATCTGTACAATTTAGAGTTGGGTGCGGGGGAAGTAATGATTTTTAGCCGCGTCGGAGAGCGAGTTAAGGCGAAAACTATCGTGCGGGCGCAGCTTAACAACGTTAAAACTGAGCCTGGTGAAAAAATTGTGGTGGTTGGAGATTGTCCTGAATTGGGGAATTGGGATATTAGTAAGGGCTACCCATTGGAGTATATCAATACTAATACTTGGTTTGGGGAAATTCCTTTTGATGAAAGTGCGGGGAAGTTGATTGCTTACAAGTATGCGCTGCTGCGGGAAGGACAGTCGCCGCTGCGAGAAAATCTGGTTTGCCGCCGCTGGGTTTTAGCTTCGGAAGGGACTGTGAAATGGCGGGATAAGTGGGCTAGCGGACGGGAGTCTTGACTGTTGACTGTTAGCTGTTGACTGTTAGCTGTTGACTGTTAGCTGTTGACTGTTAGCTGTTAGCTGTTGGGAAATTTGAACAATACCCATTCAACCGGAAACGATTGACTGTTGGGTGCACCGAAGAGCCCCTTACCGCTATAATTAGTGCGTCAAATTAATTTTTGCGTCCAAGACTGACTCAATAGAAATTACTTTAACCGGCGTTGTGTAGGGTGCGCCGAAGAGTACCTTATCTCGTTTCCGGTTGCATCGGAATAATAAAATCGAGTCAACTCTCAACAGTCAACTCTCAGCAGTCAACAGTCAACAATCACCTGACGGTACAACCGGAATCGCACTATTACAGTTTTATTAAAGCGATCGCAATTTTTCGACTAAAACATCGACATAATGTTCGCTGTTGTGGTGGTTGACAACCATTTCGTAGCCGCGCTGCGCTCGAGCTTCTGCTTCTTGAGGATTTTTTAGCAAATGGACGATCGCCTCGCGCAAAGCTGCAGCATCTGCCACACCTACAACTTTAGCAGTATCCGGCGTTAAATAATAATCTACGAGACCTTGAGTGCGAGTAATGGCGACGGGCCGCTTGCAGGCCATTGCTTCCAGCAAACCCTGCCCTCCAGCAGCATATTTGTTGTCTACCAAACAAACTGCAACTACGTCTGCATCGCGGTAAAGCTGCACTAAGTCCGGCCATTCGTAGAATTTGCGGGACATATTTTCTGGCATAGTATCGGGGAAAGCTTGCGATAAAGCTTTGGCATCTTTAGAAAAACCGCTAATTTTTACATCAACATCTAAGTCAGCAGTTGCTGCTGCTAGAACTCGGTAGTCGCGCTTTTCTAGTCCGACGCTAACAACTATCTGCCGCTTTTTGTCGGCAGAAACGGGGCCCGGCGTGAAAAACTTGGTGTCTGTCTGTTCTAGCAGCACTAAAATGCGGGATTCGGGTATGTTTAAGTAGCTGCGGACGAACTCAGTTTGAGGGCGGGAGTTGACCATGAATACGTCAATTTTGTCAGCCAAACCGAATAGTTTCAGGGCGACGCGGCCGCGCAGCCGATCGATATTGTGGAAATATACAACTATTTTGGGGCGATCTGGTTTAGCGCCGCACAGCACCGCCACTGGAATACCAATGTCCTCGCCCGTACAATATATCACGTCGCCGCTGCTGACTTGCTCCGACAATTTGCGCGCGGCGGCCCAATGTTCGGGTTTGGAAGAAATTTTCGATCGCAGCTTGTCGAGCGAGGATATCGCTTCGCCGTCGGGAGCGTGAACTGCGGCATTTAAGCGGTCTCTGACGGTCTGCATGACGTGTCTGGGGCATTTGCCGAGTTTGGCATCGCGCTCGATGCCATCGAGGTCTATTTTGCGACCTAACGCCAAATGGTATTTCAAAATATTCTCCTTATTCTTCTTATAATGCTGGTGCTGGCACAAATTAACTTAATCTTAGAAGATTTTATCCTAGAAGATTGCCAGGAGAATCCTGTCTGGGGCTGGTACAGCAACGGCCCGATCGCCCTGGCAAACGGGGTTTAAAGGACACCCGCGATCGAATCCTGTACGAGTCAAAAACAGTAACACAGGTCGATCGATTCAAATGAACTAAGATTTTATCCTGAAAGTTAGCTAAAACATTTATTTTAAACCTCATGTATATTTCTCCAGAACAAGACCAAAAAATTCGCTACATTATGCGCGAGTGCGGCCAGGAAGCTTACAAGTTGGCAGCGGCACCTTTTGAAGTTTGCCAGAAAGGCCCGGACGACTACGTGACGAGTATCGATCGCTACTTAGACAGACAATTATCGGCAGCATTTAACGCTTTGTTTCCTGAAGACGGCACGATCGCAGAGGAAAACATCGCCTCCAGAGCAGCTTACTCGGCCAATTACCAGCGGCTGTGGTGCATCGATCCGATCGACGGGACGGAGGGATTTATTCAGGGAAAACAGCACTACGCCGTGATGGTGGGGCTGCTGGTGGAGGCCGAACCAGTGGCCGGTTGGATCTATGCTCCGGCTTTTGACAAAATGTATTTTGGGGGCAAAGATTGGGGATTGTTCCAAAGTGTCGCAGCCGCCGCGCCGCAGCCGATCGTCCCGTGCCAGCCGGAGGCTCCGACACCAGAAAACTGTAAAATTATTCTCGGAGACAAAGACCAAAAAAACTACGCCCGGGCGATCGCCCAAAGCATCCCCGGTGCCGAATTTTACTCGCTCGGCAGTTTTGGCTTAAAAGTGATGGAAGTCATACAAGGTCGAGCCGGTTTGTACCTGTATTTCAACGGCAGAGTTAAAGTGTGGGATACCGCCGGCCCCCTGGCTCTAGCAAAAGCCGCCGGATTGGTTTGTTGCGATTTGCAAGGTCAACCGCTGAGCTGGACGAAAGACGCGATCGATCCGGAGTCCCTGGCTCACACGCAGTCGATCGCGATCGGCTGGCCCGACTACATAGAATCTCTGTTGGGCAAAGTTCAAAAGGCAGTGACACTTTTGTAAACCCGTTTAAAATTAAAGAATCTGCCAATTTTAAGTGAAGCGCGCCTCTGTACCCTTATCATCAATTAGATAAGCTGCCAGAAGCAAGTTTCACTGTGTCTGAGATGTCGGTCTCGTTCGCTTTGTGTCAATCTTATGTAGTAGCAACAAATTGTTGGTTTTCTCTAACAGCGATCGTTCCCTAGCTGTTCGCTGTGGCTCAATCATATTTCCCACCTCCCGCGAGTTTGCATGAAGACAGAAGCTTTCAGTGAGCTGTTCCCCCTATTTAAGGGTGCCAACCCAGAAACCTTGGGAGGGCTGCTATCAAATGCCGTCAAGCATGAGTATCCCCCGGGCCGAGCTGTAGTCATGGAGGATTCTTGGGGCAACGCGATTTACTTTGTCGTGTCCGGCTGGGTAAAAGTCCGCCGCCTGTCAAACGATCGAGCTGTATCGATGGCTATTTTAGGACGGGGTGCTTTCTTCGGCGAAATGGCGATTCTTGACGAATCTCCGCGATCGAATGACGTACTCGCTCTATCGCCCGTGCGGCTGATCAGCGTCACCGCCCAGCGATTTATCCAAACCCTGTTTAAAGATCCGCAATTGCACCACCGGATGCTGCAACTGATGGTACGGCGGCTCCGCCAAACCAATCAGCGCTCTCAACTGAGCAACCGCCAACCAGCGGTTAAACTAGCAAATACTTTAGTCGAGCTGGCAGAAAACTACGGTCAAAAAACCGTTGAAGGCAAAGATATCTTTAACATCCCCTATCAAGACTTAGCTGATGTGACAGATATCACCTTAGATGAAACCAGCAAAATTATGGAAAAACTCGATAGTAAAGGCTGGCTCAAAATCGACCCAGAGCGCCAAACTATCCATTTGATCAATCTCAAGCACTTGATTAATTTGGCAAGTCAATGACTGATGTTACTTCTTTGGATATCTCGCCGGCAGCCGGCAACTCGATCGCGCAGCGAACAGCACCGACAATTCAATATTGGGTGGCGATGCCCAATCCCGAATCCCACCTGTTTGAAGTGACTTTGCGCGTGCAAGGTTGGTCTGGGCCGGTGCTGGATTTGAAAATGCCTGTCTGGACTCCCGGTTCTTACTTGATTCGAGAGTACGCCCGCCACCTGCAAGATTTTCGAGCGCGATCGGGCGATTCCCCAGGGGATAGCTCTGCTTCACGAACTTTACCTTGGCGCAAGCAAAGCAAAAATCACTGGCAAATCGAGACAAATTCAGTGTCAGATGTCACGGTTTGCTACCGAATTTTTGCCAACGAACTGACAGTGCGAACCAATCATTTAGACTCGACTCACGGTTATTTCAATCCAGCCGCTTTGTGCTTTTTCTTGCCCGGTTTTGAGCGCAATACTTACACCGTGACAGTTGTGCCGCCGCAGCCCCAATGGCGCACGGTAACAACTTTGCCTCCGGTTTCCGGGCAGGATATGACTTTTGCTGCTGCCGATTTTGATACCCTGGCCGACAGTCCTTTTGAGATTGGCTGTCACGAAGTGTACGATTTTGAAGTGATGGGAAAACCCCACCAGCTAGTGGTTTGGGGGAAAGGCAATTTAGAATTGGATCGGGCGATTAAAGATATCAAAAAAGTCATTGAAGTTGAGGCCGAAATGTTCGGCGGTTTGCCTTACGAACGGTATGTGTTTTTGCTGCATTTGTCGGGTTCGGGTTTTGGCGGTTTGGAACACAAGGAAAGCTGCACTCTCAACTATCCGCGTTTTGGTTTTCGGGCTAAGGAAAAGTACGAACGCTTTATTCAATTGGTGGCTCACGAGTTTTTTCACCTCTGGAATGTCAAGCGAATTAGACCGAAAGCTCTCGAAGTATTTGACTACGAACAAGAAAATTATACTCCTTCTTTATGGTTTTCTGAAGGCACGACCAGTTATTACGATTTGGTGATTCCTTTTCGTTCTGGTCTCTACAATGTGAAAGGTTTTTTCCAAAATTTATCGAAGGAAATTACTCGCTTGGAGACGACTCCGGGGCGGAAGGTGCAGCCGGCAAGCGAATCGAGCTGGGATGCTTGGATTAAACTTTATCGCCGGGATGCTAACAGCGATAATTCGCAGGTTTCTTATTATTTGAAAGGTGAACTTGTTTCGTTTTTGCTCGATTTGTTGATTCGAGCCAAACACGGTAACTCGCGATCGCTCGACGATGTGATGCGTTTGATGTGGCAGCAGTTTGGTAAGGGTGGTTCTGCTGAAAATGAAGATTTTGACCAAAAGTCGGAAACAGAGGCAAAGCCGGGGCAGATAACATCAAACGGACGGTTAAATTCTGATGCGCGACCGACAGAAATCGGCTTTACTCCCGAACAGTTGCGCATTGCGATCGAGTCCGTCGCCGATATGGATTTGAGCGACTTTTTTGCGCGGTACGTAGACGGCACAGAAGAGCTGCCTTACAACAAATATCTCGAACCTTTCGGGCTGCAAATTTCGGTAGATGAAACCAACCAAATTCCTCGCACCGGTTGGACGCTGGGTTCGGAAAACGGGCGGGAAATGATTAAATTTGTCGAAGCAGAATCTCCGGCGCAGTTGGCCGGAATTGACGCTGGGGACGAGTTGCTGGCGATCGCGGGTTGGAGGGTAGCAAACGCAGAACAAGCGGGCGAAAGGCTAAAAGATTACCAGCCTGGTGACACCTTAGAGGTGACAGTGTTTCACCAAGACGAACTGCGGACTTGTTCTGTTACTCTCGCCCGCCCGCGCCCGGGCCGTTACTCGATCGTACCGGTGGAAAAGCCCAGCGCGATTCAGCAACAAAACTTTACTGGATGGCTGGGTGTTCCCCTATCGCACTTGTGACATATAGCATTTCGAGCTCTCATATCAGGTGTCATAGGCATAGGGAATTGGGCATCGGGCCTAAAAGCATCGGGCATCGGGCATCGAGTATATGGTATATGGTATATGGCATCGGCCCGCGCAGGGCTTCCAGTCAACAGTCAGTAGGGGCGGTGCCTGTGAGTGCGGGCCCTTTTAACAGTCAACAGACAACAGACAACAGTTAACAGTCAACAATTCCCCAGTCAACAGTCAGTAGGGGCGGTGCCTGTGAGTGCGGGCCCTCTTAACAGTCAACAGTCAACAGTCAACAATTTAAATTATGCAAACCCCACCACCTCCATCAATTACGCCCCGCCAAATGAACCTGCTGAGAATAGTTGCTTCAATGGCCTGGGCTGACGGCGAGCTCGCGACAGAAGAAGTTAATTTAATGCTCGATCGCTTCTGTAGTTTGTTTGCTACGGATGCCGATCGAGAACAAATGCAGCAGGAACTCCGGGATTACATCATGCAAAATATCCCCCTTGACGAGTTGATTCACCAACTAGAAACTCAAGCAGAAAAGGAATTAGTTTTGCAACTCGGCTATCAAGTCATTGCCTCTAGTTCTCGCACTCCCGACGAACCCAAAATTAACGCTGAAGAAGTCGCAGCTTATCAAAAATTAGTGCAGTTGCTGAATCTTCCAGAGGATGCGGTGAAGCGTATTGAAGCCGAAGCATCGGCGGCAGATAATTCCGAAGGAATTGTAGAGAAGATGGCTCAGAAATTAGAAAATTTCATCAAAGGCTAGATCGAAACCATCGGCGGTTGAAACCGCGCCAGCAGTCAAACTTGCCTCTACTTGCCTGCGGGTTCGCAAAAATGTAATTTCAACCGTCCATTCTTTTTCAACCCGCTATCGCAGGATTTTGTTTGTATAAACCTGGTTTCAACAGGTAGTATTTTAATATTTTTATCTCGGTAATTTCTCTCTGTTGTTTATATTCAGGATGGTGCACTATAGAGTTAGAAACCAATATACTGACAGGAATCAAAATTTATGCTGCCAGCTTTAAGGATTTCTGGCTATGACTTGCAAGAACTTATCCATCAAGGAACTAACACGGTTATTTATCGGGCGGTATCGCTGACAAGCCGACAGCCTGCCATCCTCAAAGTTTTAAATACAGAATATCCTACCCTAGAACAGATAACTCGCTTAAAACACGAATATCAGATCGCCGCCTATCTCGATTGCGAACACGCTGTCAAAGTCGATCGGCTAGAAACTCACCCGAATTGCTTGGTATTAGTTTTAGAAGATTTTGGAGGCATATCCCTCAAACAGTGGATGGCAAGGGCCCAGAATGCTGCCAGCAGCACTTCTCCCATGCTGGAAACCCAACCGCCAGACTGCGGGCAAAATGTTACTGCTGCAGCAACGGCACCTTACCAATTGCCGATCGCCCAATTCTTAAACATCACCATCCAATTAGCAAAAGCTTTAGTATTCCTGCATCACAATCAAATTATTCATAAAGACATCAAGCCAGCTAATGTTATAATTAACCCCGAAACAATGCAAGTAAAAATCGCTGATTTCAGCATTGCTTCGCGGTTAAATAAAGAAACGGCACGCTTAAAAAATCCCGATCGCCTAGAAGGAACTCTCGCCTATATGTCCCCGGAACAAACCGGGCGGATGAATCGCGCCGTAGACTACCGCAGCGACTTCTACTCTCTAGGTGTCACCTTTTACGAATTGCTGACAGGAAAATTGCCATTTAACAGCAGCGATCCGCTGGAATTAGTCCACTGTCACATTGCCAAACAACCAATTCCCCTTCAACAATTAAACCCGCAAACTCCCCAGATTTTAGCAGAAATTGCCGAAAAACTCATGGCAAAAAATGCCGAAGATAGGTATCACAGTGCAGCGGGGCTGTTAGCAGATTTAGAACAGTGCCAGAAGCAAAATTTGAGCCAAGGTACAATTTCTAAGTTTACCCTCGGACAACTCGACGCGATGAGTCGGTTGTTAATACCGCAAAAACTTTACGGGCGAGAAACACAAATAGCAGAATTATTGCAAGCCTTCGATCGCGCCAGCAAAGGCAGCGGCGAAATTGTCTTGGTAGGTGGCTATTCCGGGATTGGCAAATCAGCATTAGTACACGAAATTCTGCCCTATTTAACCAGGCAGCGCGGCTACTTAATATCGGGAAAATTTGACCAATTTAAGCGCAATGTTCCCTATGCTTGTTTCAATCAAGCCCTACGGAGTTTGGTGCAGCAGATTTTGACCGAAAGCCAAAGTCAGATTGAGTTGTGGCGGGAAAAATTGCTCGATGTTTTGGATGCTAATGCTGGAATTGCGATCGAAGCAATCTCCGAATTAGAATTTATTTTAGGCCCGCAACCAGACGTACCAGAACTCGGCCCCATAGAATCTCAAAACCGCTTCAACCGAGTGATGCAGCAATTCCTCCAAGCAGTTGCCACCGCCGAACATCCCTTAGTAATGTTTCTCGATGACTGCCAGTGGATAGATGCTGCAACAGTCAAAATGTACGAACAAAATTTCCTCGAAAAAATCCCTTACTTGCTGGTAATTGTTGCTTATCGGGATAACGAAGTCAGCCCGACACATCCATTTATGTTGGCCAACGAGACAATCCGGGCAGCGAAAGTTCCGATGACAGCTATTACTTTAGAACCGCTAACAATTAATTTCGCTACTCAATTAGTAGCAGAAACTTTGAACTGTGTTGCTGAAAAAGCGCTACCCCTGGCAAATTTTCTCGTCAAAAGAACTGACGGCAACCCATTTTTTCTCAAACAAACTCTGAAGTATTTGCATCAAAGAGGCTGGTTGAGATTTAACCCGCAGGCTGCTGAGTGGCAGTGGGATATTAAATATATTGAACGCCAGGATATTTCGGAAAATGTTGTCGATTTAATGGTAAATAAAATTCAAAGCTTGTCAACTGCCACTCAGCGAATTTTGCAATTAGCTGCTTGTACAGACAATCAGTTTAGTTTGGATGTGCTGTCGGCGGCTAGCGGACAATCTTGGACGGAAACAGCGCAGGATTTGTGGGAAGCGTTGCAGGTGGGGTTGATTTTACCTGTAGGCAACAGCTATCGGATACCGCAGGTATTTGAGGCCGAAGAGTTACATAAATTGGGAAAAACGGCCGGAGATGTGTGCTACAAATTTATGCACGATCGCGTTCAGCAAGCTGCTTGTGCTATGATTCCTGACGCACAGAAAGCACCGGTGCATTTGGCGATCGGGCGTTGGTTATTGCTTTCAAGCAGCGAAGCCCAACGGCAAGAACGAATTTTTGATATTGTGAATCATTTGAATTTTGCTGGCGGGTTGATTTGCGAGTCAAACGAAAAGTATGAATTAGCTGAGTTAAACTTGCAAGCGGGCAAAACTGCGAAAGCTACTTCTGCGTTTGAAACTGCGTTGAGTTTTTTCCAGTCGGGCTGCAACATTTTGCCGGCCGAAAGCTGGGAAGATAATTATGAGTTAACTTGGGCGCTATATTTTCAACTCGGCGAAGCGGAATATTTGAACGGGAAAAATGACGAAGGTTTGGCAATTCTAGATTTGATTTTACCCCGAACTAGGACTTTGTTAGAACAATGTCGGGTTAATGAATTGAAAATGATTTGTCTGCGGATGAAAAATGATTTGCGTGCTGCTTATCAGTTGGGTATCGAAACTTTAAGTTCTTTGGGGATTGAGTTTGAACCGTACCCGGATGATGAGTATTTGCTGCGGGAGTTGGCGAAAACGAAGGAGATGATTGGGGAATCCATCGCAGATTTAGCCAATTTACCGACACTCACCGATCCGCTGCAACTCTTCGCCCACCGGATTTTGAAAGAAATTTTTCCGCTCGCTTTTTTGACAAATTCTAACGCTCACTTCTTGTGCGCGATGAAGTTGGTGCAGGCGACAGTCGAACATGGCAACTGCCGGATTTCCGCCTTTGGCTACGTTTTGTATGCCTTTACTTTGATTGTTAAATATGGCGAAATTGAGGCTGGTTTGGTAGCAGGAGAACTGGGTCTAAATCTCTACAAACGCTGGGATGCTAAAGAGTTAGGCGCTTATATTTTGCAGACGTGGGGGGCTTTAACTTTGCACCACATTAAATATATAGATGAGTGCAAGCTTTTTATCATCAAAGCTTTTAATATCGGTTTGCAGACAGGTGCTTATCAGTGGTCGGGATATGCTGCGACTAATTATCTGGTAATTGCCTTTTTTGGCAATGAGTCATTACAAAAAACCGCCGAAACGATCGATCAATTTATCCCGGTTTTGGCAAAAATAGACCGGAATATGCTAGCATATTTTTTGCTAAATAAATCGGCAATTTATCAACTTACTTGTCCTGCCGAAAGTGCAGAAAATCCGCCAAATTTCATCGACGAACAATCGCTGTTAGAATTTGCTGAAGCTTCGGCAGATTTCACCACTGCTTTTACGGTTTATATTTACAAGCTAACGGCGGCTAATTGGTTTGGTGAGGTCGATCGAGCATTAGAATATGCCAATACAGGTGTTAAATTTTTGGCTGCTGTTGCCGGGACTTTTTTGAGTCCGGTTTTTCGCTTCCACCGGGCTCTAGCCCTTGCTGCTGCTTGGACAAATGCCAGCGAGGGCGATCGCCAACTCTATCTAAAACAGCTTAGCATTAGCTTGGAAGAGCTTGGAGAGTTTGCGAAAAACTGCCCTGCAAATTACCAGCACAAATATTTAGCCATCCGGGCGGAAGCGGCGCGGTTGTCGGGACAAAAGTATGAGGCGGCAGAATGCTACGATAGTGCGATCGCCCTCGCAATAGAAAACGGCTTCATTCAAGATGCCGCGCTGGTTAATGAATTAGCTGCCAGATTTTATTTATCTCAAAATCGGCTGATTTTTGTCAAAAATTACCTCAGCAATGCCAGAGTTTGCTACATCCAGTGGGGCGCAACAGCCAAAGTCCGCCAACTCGAACAATACTATGGGAATTTATTTCCTGAAGCTGTAGAATCGCGGATTGCAGCAACTGTAACTGCGAGTACATCTAGTCATGCTAATATTTTGGATTTAGCAACAGTAATCAAAGCATCTCAGGCAATTTATAGTGAAATCGTTTTAGAAAAGTTGTTAAAAAAACTGCTGCACATTATCTTAGAAAATGCTGGCGCACAGAAAGGCTGTATTCTTTTAGAAAGAAACGGGCAACTGTTTGTTGAAGTGTCAGATACTGTCCACCATGACTCAGCAATATTTCAGGAGTCAATGCTTGTTGAAAATAGTGCAGATATTCCGATTTCTATAGTCAAGTACGTTGCTACAACTCAGCAACCGCTGGTGTTGAGCGATGCAGCTAAAGAAACAATTTATCAATCAGATATTTACATTCAAAATTGCCAACCAAAATCGATTTTATGCGGACCTATTTTGTATCAAAATAAGTTGATTGGGATTGTGTATTTAGAGAATAATCTGGCAACAAAAGCATTTACGCGCGATCGACTGGAACTGTTGCAACTATTAACGGCACAAGCGGCGATCGCCATTGAAAACGCCCGCCTCTATGCCCAGGAACAACACAAATCCCGCCAGTTGGCTGAATCTCTCCAAAGCCTGCAACAGTCCCAAGTCGAACTTATCCAAAAAGAACAGGAGTACCGCAGCATATTTGAGACAGTTGGAGACGGACTTTCGCTGATAGATTTGCAGACTGGTAAAGTCGTCGGATCTAACCCAGCACTCTCTCAAATTTTTGGCTATTCTCAGGAAGAATTTGTGCAGTTAAATCCGCCAGACTATCTGCTCCCAGAGTATCTGCATTTATTCGCCGAGTTCCAACAAACTGTCAGCCGACGCGAACAATTTACCTGTCAAGCTGTCATACAGAGAAAAGACGGTACGCTGTGCGATCTTGAGATAAAATCTAACTTTTTTGAGTACGGCGGCAAACCTCATGCCCTAGTAATTAATCGCGATATTAGCGCTCGCAAGCGCGCCGAAACTGCCCTGCAAACATCGGAAGTTCAATTGAGACAAAAAGCTGAAGATTTAGAAGCAATACTCGTTCAACTCCAGCAAACTCAAGCACAATTAGTTCAAACAGAAAAAATCTCGCAACTCGGACAACTGGTAGCTGGAGTAGCCCACGAAGTAAACAATCCCGTCAGCTTTATTTCTGGTAACTTGCATCATGCCAAAGACTATATTAGCGACTTGATAAATTTAGTTCAGGTTTATCAAGACAACTTTCCCGAACCCGGGCAACAAGTTTTAGATGAAATAGAAGCGATTGAATTAGAATATTTAGTAGAAGATTTGCCGAAGATGATTGACTCGATGAAATTGGGAACCGAACGCATCAGCGACATCATGCAATCTTTGCGAAATTACTCGCGTACTGACGGGATTGAGAAAAAACCAGCAAATATTCACGAACGAATTGACACCACATTAATGATTTTATCGCACCGATTGAAAGCGTCGAGCGATCGACCGGCAATTAAAGTCATCAAAAATTACGGGGAATTGCCTAACGTAGAGTGCTATCCGGGGCAACTGAATCAGGTATTTATGAATTTGATAGCTAACGCGATCGATGCTTTGGAAGAATCTAATTTTGGTAAAACCTACAAACAGATTGAAAGCAACCCCAATGCGATTACAATTTCCACCTCTGTTACCAACAGCACCGGAAAACCGACAAATCGTCTAGTGAAGATTCGGATAGCTGACAATGGAATCGGGATGTCTAAACACATCAAAGAAAAATTGTTTTCGCCATTTTTTACGACGAAAGCAGAAGGCAAAGGAACCGGATTGGGACTGCCAATTTGCCACGATATAGTCACGAAAAAACACGGGGGAAGTTTAGAATGTTTTTCGTGGCCGGGAAGGGGAACAGAATTTGCGATCGCCCTTCCGGTACACAGCATTTTTAGCAATAATAATTAAGGAGCAAATATTGCGGTTCGAGATCGTTGTGAAGTATGCCCGGAGCGGGCCAATTTGACCGCTAGGGCATCTGATTTTTCGCTTGAAATGCTGTATAGAACCCATTTGATATCTATTCTGCGTAAATCTCAGAAACCGGGTTTCTGTCTATATTTCTCGTCACCCAACCAAAAACTCCAAGAAACCCGGTTTCTCGCCTGCGTAAATCTCAGAAAGCAGGTTTCTGTCTATATTTCTCGTCACCCAACCCAAAAACTCAAAGATGTCAAATGGGTTCTATATGCTGTATATGCTGTATGATATCGTTTCCGGTTGCATCGGAATAATAAAATCGAATCAACAGTCAGTAGTCATTAGTCAGCAGTCATTAGTCAGCAGTCATTAGTCAACAGTCAACAGTCAACAGTCAACAAACAGTCAACAGTCAACAGTCAACAGTCAACAGTCAACAGTCAACAGTCAACAGTCAACAGTCAACAGTCAACAATCACCTGACGGTGCAACCGGAATTGATATGATGTGGGCGGTGCGCGCCCTAGAAAATACTGTTGATTGTTGGCTCATAAAATTCTCGCAACGTTGGAATTAAATACTGTGTCAAAGTAAAGGCATCTACTCCTAATTCTGTCCGTTCTTTGGCTGCCATGATTCCGGCTCTAGCGTGCCACCAAACTGCTGTTGCTGCCACTGATTGCGGGGGACAATTGCGGGCGATCCTCTTCGAGGGCTTCGCTAACGCACCTGCTAACAGTCCCCCCAACAAGCCAGTGAGAACGTCGCCGCTGCCCCCTCTGGCGAGGGCTGGGGTGCTTTCGGGATTGAGGTAGGTGACGGTACGTGAAGCGTAGCTATCTCCTAGGGAATCGCCCTCATCCTTCCAACTTATGCAAACCCTGGCTCCTTTGAGCAACACGACTGCACCGCAAAGCTTAGCTGCTGCTTGAGTTGCGGCAATTCGACTATCGCCTGTTTTGTCTGCTAATTCGGGAAACAAACGCTTGAATTCGCCCGGATGAGGCGTAATAATTGTCAGTGCTCGGCGTTCCGACAAAATCGGGATTGTACCGAGTTGAGCGAGGACATTTAAACCGTCGGCATCTAAAACCAAAGGTCGATCGCACTCCAGTAGAGATTCTACAGCTATGGCGGCTTCCAATGTCAGACCCGGCCCTGCCGCGATCGCGTCGTAACTGCTCAAATCTATTGCTACGGGCAACTCCCTAATTGCACCGCTTGGGGTTTCAGGACATCCGATAACTAAAGCTTCCGGCAAGTGACTGCCCAACATCGGTTTAATCGACTCGGGAACGGCAATTGACAGCATTCCGACACCGCTTGCTCTTGCTCCCAATGCTGACAAAATTGCGGCTCCGGTGTAGCGGCGGGAACCTGCAATAATTAGTAAGTTACCGTTGGTGTATTTGTACGAAATTGGCGATCGGGGCAAGGGCAAATGCTGAGTTGCCGATGCTTGGGTAATGCGTTGTATTGCTGGAAACTCGCCCAAAACCGCTGCAATATCTGCGGCGGGAATATCAAAATCAATTAATTCCGACGTACCGATATATTCTAATGCTTTGTCTTGCAGAAATGCCATTTTCCACAATCCCAGACACCAGGTATGTTTTGCTCGGATTGCTTGCCCCAGAACGGCTCCTGTGTCTGTATGAATTCCCGAAGGAATGTCTATACTAAAAATCGGTATATTTAAATTATTTATTTCGTCAATTGCGGCGGCTGTGGGGTTGGTAATTTCTCGTTCTAATCCAAACCCAAACAAACCATCTACGAGCAAATCGCAATCCGCCAGCCTAGCAACTTTGTCAACAAATGGAATATTTAAAGAACGCGCGTACTCAGCGTGATTTTTGGTGAGTTCTTTCTGTTTAGAAAACGGACAGTAAATAACTACTTGGAACCCTAGAAAGTGGAGTTCGCGGGCCACAACCAAAGCATCGCCCCCATTATGTCCCGGCCCAACCAACACCCCGATAACTGGCAATTGAGAATTAACAATATCTTCCTTTTCTGAGCTCTGCCTTTTTTTTGCTGCCTTCTGGCTTCTGACTTCTGACTTCAAAAGCTGCTGAATGCGTTTAACAATCAGGAGCGCGACTTTTTCCATTAAAGCTGCTACGGGCATTCCCGCGGCAAAGATTCTGGTTTCTATTTGCCGCATTTGGTCGGCGGTGACAACAAATTTTTGAACAGTCATAAGTAGAAGGAAGAAGGAAGAAGTCATTAGTCATCAGTCATCAGTCATTAGTCATTAGTCAGTAGTTATTTGTTATTTGTTATTTGTTATTTGTTATTTGTTATTGGGAAGAAGGCCCGCGCAGGGCATTGGGAAGAAGGCCCGCGCAGGGCATTGGGCATTGGGCTTATGGAATTGGGCATTGGGCGGAGCGAAGCGGAGGGATTGCAACAGTCAACAGTTAACAGTTAACAGTTAACAGTTAACAGTTAACAGTCATCAGTCATCAGTCATCAGTCATCAGTCATCAGTCATCAGTGCTGTCGCCTCCGAGCTTTCCGTACAACGTCATCAGGAAGAAAAGGGAAGAAGGAAGAGATACACAGTAAGCCTTTGAGCGATCGGTATTTTACGTTTAGTTAGGTGGGTTTACTTATTAGTGCTAAAATTCTAGCTAACAGCAGCAGTACCATTTTGTAGTATACTTGTGGTATAATCGATTAGCTCGATCGAACAAAGTAATATTAACAATAGCAATTTCTCTCCGAATCATGAACAAGATTGTTGTAGGCCTCTCCGGCGGGGTCGATAGTTCCGCAGCAGCCGCAATTTTACACCATCAGGGCTATGAAGTGGTGGGTTTAACGCTGTGGCTGATGAAAGGCAAAGGTCAGTGCTGCTCTGAGGGAATGGTCGATGCCGCTAAAATTTGCGAAGATTTGGGCGTTCCCCACCACATTGTGGACAGCCGCGAGGTCTTTCAAGCAAGTATTGTCGATTATTTGGTGGACGGTTACAGTGCAGGAATTACGCCTTTGCCTTGTTCGCAGTGCAATAAAACTGTGAAGTTTGGGCCGATGCTCAAGTATGCTCGCGAAGAATTAGGAATTGAAAAGATTGCGACGGGACACTACGCTCGCATTACCTATGATACTGCTACGGGTCGCTATCAGTTGCTGCGGGCGATCGACCCTGCAAAAGATCAGTCTTATTTCTTGTACGATTTAACACAAGATTTACTTGCCGGTACGGAGTTTCCTTTGGGGGAAATTACCAAGACAGAAACTCGATCGATTGCGGCGAAATTTGGCTTGAGCACTGCGGACAAGCCGGAAAGTCAGGATTTGTGCTTGGTGGAAAGTAACGGCTCGATGCGGGCTTTTCTGGACAAATACATTGCGCCGCATAAGGGTGATATTGTTGACAAGACCGGCCGGGTGCTCGGACAGCACGACGGCGTGCACCACTACACCATCGGCCAGCGGAAAGGCCTCGGCATTGCTGCACCGGAACCGCTTTATGTGATTGAACTCGATGCTGCTGGCAATCGGGTAATTGTGGGCGATCGCCAGTTGGCAGTAGAATCTGAATGCAATGTCCAAAAAGTAAATTGGGTTTCTGTCGCCGCACCGACTGCTCCGATTCGGGCTTCTGTACAAATTCGCTATCGATCGCACCCCGTCCCCGCGACTGTAATTCCCCTGGAAACTGCGGGAGAAGAAAACGCCGGCGGTACAAGAGTTAAGTTAATTTTTGACGAACCGCAGTTGAGCATTACCCCCGGACAAGCCGCAGTTTGGTATGACGGGGATATCTTGTTGGGCGGTGGCATTATCGAAAAATAGTCATTAGTTATCAGTTAGAAGTCGGACATCTCCCATAATTATTGTGGAACAGGCATCTTGCCTGTTCAAAACCGAAAAATAGTCATTTTTGCTCCTTACCAGGAAGAGCCTGGTAATGCAGATAGGCGAGGCTCTGCCTCCTTTGAGGAAAGCAACTTACAGGAGAGAAGACTGTAGGATGTGTTTAAGTTATTAAGTTTTCGATTCTTATACCATTTTTCTTTCATATGTGCTATGGATGAAGTCTTAGCCCCCCCGAAATCGCGGGGGGGCTAAGACTTCATCCATAGCACATATGAAAGAAAAATGGTATAAGAATAGAAAACT
>NZ_JADEXD010000307.1 GCF_015207285.1 Tychonema sp. LEGE 07203
ATATTGAACACGATTTTAGTGCCTTAAAGCGAGCCAGAATGTATGCTCCTCCTGGCACATCTTTAGATGAACTCATCTGTGCCTACTGCGCTCAATAGTGTCTCTTTTTTATTTGAAATGACTATAACTTGCAAAACCCGATGCCTGCCTTTCCTCTGCCGCTGCGATCGGGCGATACTGAACCTGTAATCAATTTGCAGGAATTATTCACTGAAATTTACGACATCGCAAGTTACGACCTCAAGATAGATTATCGGAACTGGGAAGTCATACCAGCGCTGTCCGAAGCGGATACAATTTGGGCAAATGCTTGGTTGCGCGATCGCCAATTGCGAGATTAATTTGGTATCAAGCTGGCACGCTGCTACCCGATCTTGAAGCTCTTCACATTCCAATGCTTTATGCCTACTCGCTCACAGGATCAATCCTCATCAGATTGTGAGAATAAAACCCGTAAATCCCTATAACCGCTGACGACTCGCAAAACTTCAATACCTTCCTCAATAGCACGATAGAAAATTAGGTAATCATCGATCGGGAAACTTCGCACCTTGGGAGCCAGCTCATCCCGCTTCCGTCCCATACTGGGAAAGCTTGCCAACCTCTTGCACCGATCGTTAATTCTATTGAGCAACCGTTCTGCAGCATCAAAGCTGCTGCGATCGGCCACATAGTCAATGATGGCTTCCATATCTCGACTGGCGGGAACTGTGAACCTGCAAACATGGCTCATTGACCTACCTGAGCTTGCTGCTGCCGTAGTTTGTCCCGCAACCTTGGAAACATCATGTCAGCATCGATGACATCTCCTCGATCCGCCGCCTCAATTCCGATCTGCACTTCTTGCTGGAGTTCCTTAAACCGCCCTTTATAGATATGTTCCCACTCATCCGAATCCAAAAACTCGATGAACGCTAATACCTCTTGTTGCTTTTCAGGTGGCAATACTCGCACCTTATCGATGATGGCTTCTTCAACGGTCATTTTTTTGCTCCTAGCGACTCTTTGACTTCTACAGCTATTTTACGTCCGCTACTTAACAGCTAAACATCTTGGCTTTGCATCAACCGCTGCTTCAAACGCGCCGGATCTCCCCGATCGACAACTTGACCTTTTTCCAACAAAAAAGCCCCATCACAATAATTTAACTCATCCAAACGGTGAGTCACCCACAAAGCCGTAATCCCGCGATTTTTCACCAACCGCTGCACCGCCGCCACCAAATCCAACTGAGAATCAGGATCTAACAAAGCCGTCGGTTCATCCAACAGCAGAATTTCGCAGTGACGGGCGATCGCCCCAGCCAGAGCAATCCGCTGCTTCTGGCCCCCGCTCAAAGCATAAATCGGCCGCCGCTGCAAATCCAGCAAATTCACAGCCTCCAAAGCCTCAGCCACCCTCTGGCGCACCTGAAGATTAGAAAGCTTTTCCTCCACCAAACCAAAAGCCACATCCGCACCCACCGTGGGCATCACCAACTGGTGATCCGGGTTTTGAAACACAAAACCCACGCGCCCGCCCAGGTCAATTGTGCCCGATTGGGGGTGCAGCAGCCCAGCCATCAGCCTCAGCAGCGTAGATTTGCCGCTGCCGTTAGTGCCCAAAAGCATCCAAAACTCGCCCTTTGGTACATCCAGAGAGCAACCTTGCAAAACTCGATCGCCCGACGGCCAGCAAAAACCCAAATCCCGCACAGCAACCGCTGACTCATTCATACCGGCACCGACACCCCCAGCCCTCATTCTGCCGCCGACATCGAGACAAAACCAGGGGATCTGCCCGTAGATGACGCGCCGGATTTCTGAGAAACCACCACCCCAGAAATCTCGCTGCTGACTACAGCCACCTTTTTCTCAGGATTTTTCTCGCAGGTGAGTTCCAAGATTTGCGGTTGGGAGTTGCCAATCGCATCCAGAACCTGCTGGTAAACAGTCGCAGCGTCCTCCTCCAATTTCCGCTGCACCGACAAGGAGACGGGCGTATTCTTCACAATGATGTCAATGCTGAACATATAGTCTTAAAAACCTAAGTTTGGAGCTCTATCCTCAGTATATATATAGGACTGTCTCGGACGCATCAAGACTCAAAAAACCTGTTTTTTTACCGTTTCGGCCGGCTGCAACGAAGTATTTCTGTGAAAAAATCCGGTTTCTGTAGGGGTTCGGCTTCGTGCGTGCCGGGATTCTGGGCGGAGCATCTGTGCGATCGAAAGCGATCGCTAAAATAAAAAAATGCTTTTCGCAAAGCCCCAGATGCTGCCATTCCGGGTTTATTCGAGAACTTCCAGGACTTCAGGAACAACTAAAGATCCGGAAGTTATTTAAGAAACACTTGCTTTTGTAAAGAATTACCTCTATAATTATGAATACGGTAAAGAAAAGTAAACTCTGTTCATAATCCTGCTTGTTTTCTGCTAAGCAGAGGCAACGGTAGGAGGCTAATGATTAGAGACAAATCCGTTGTAATTATATCTATTTGGAGATTTGCGTAAATGACAATCGCAGTCGGACGCGCCCAGACCGAGAGAGGCATCTTTGATGTACTCGACGACTGGCTTAAGCGCGATCGCTTCGTCTTCGTAGGCTGGTCTGGCATCCTGCTATTCCCTTGCGCCTACCTAGCCATCGGTGGCTGGCTGACCGGCACCACCTTCGTCACATCCTGGTACACCCACGGTTTGGCAA
>NZ_JADEXD010000113.1 GCF_015207285.1 Tychonema sp. LEGE 07203
GGTAATATCTTTTGGCTTGTACAGATACTCCTGTCGCTGTCCGTTTATAGGCGATTTATGAAAATTTTAGATTCTCAAGGCCGGCTGTTCGGCAAACTAAGCATTCTAGACGTAGGTGCGGCTCTGATTGTACTGCTAGTTGCAGTCGGCATCTTCTTTTTTCCCGGCACATCTGGCGGTTCCGTCGCCCAAGTCGGCGGCCCTAGTGTTAAACCTGTAGAGATTGATGCAATTGCGATCGGACTCAAAGGCACGAACTTTCCAGAGTTGTTTAAAGCCGGCGATAAAATCAACGTAGTTATCCGCAACCAGCCCGCCGGTGAGATTACGATCAAATCTGTCAAAACTCTCACCAGAACCCTAGCAGTTCCCCAGCCCAACGGTACTCTCAAAGCTCTCCCCGATCCCCGAGAAGAGGAATCTTTCAGCAGAAATATGATGTTTACCCTAGAAGGAAAAGGTCAAATTACTGAAAACGGCCCGGTTTTAGGGAATACCAAAGTAAAAATTGGTACTACCCTAGAACTTGAAGGCAAAAAATACATTTTCAATGCCAGCGTCATCGACGTGCGAGTCAAAGAATAGTCATTAGTCATTAGTCATTAGTCATTAGTCATTAGTCATTAGTCATTAGTCATTAGTCATTAGTCATTAGTCATTAGTCATTAGTCATTAGCATTTCGAGTTCTCATATGAGGTTCTGTCGGCTTCCGCGCGCATACCTCACAACGATCTCGAACCGCTATAATAGGGAAGGGGGGAAGAGGGAATTCATATTTCTTCTTCCCCCCTTCCGTCTTCCGTCTTCCGTCTTCCGTCTTCCGTCTTCCTTCTTCCGACTTCCATCGGACTGATGACTTTGTACGGAAAGCTCGGAGGCGACAGCAAAAAATGACGTTGGACTAATGACTAATGACTAATGACTTATTCACCCTTGAGAAAGCACCCTTAAATATTGTCTAATTAAGCCAGCAGTCACAGCCGGAATTTCCAACTGCGGAGTCAAACCCACATTTTCCAGAGATTGAAAAACTTTGATTGCTTCGGGGTTGAGATTGGCCAATCGCTGGCCGATATCCGGGCCGGTAAACTGCGATTTTTCTCCCCAAATAATCGCTGTCGGCGTTGTTAGCTGAGCGATGTACAGCGACAAATCAAAGCACAAATCTCCCCGCACAAATGACAGGGCGGCATATTCTGCGTTTGGTTCCAAGGCAGATTGCAAATAAGCATCGACAATTTCTTGGTAAACGCGGCGCGAATCGGCAAATTGGCGCTGTTCTAGGAAGCTGCGGATGCCACCGTCTGTGGCGATGCCCGTACTGTAGAGCAAACGGTCTAAAATTGGCGTGTTGACTAGCTTAGCGAAGAAACTGCTGCCGTAATCCTGTCCGAAGTCCGACAAACCGCTCGGTGTTGTCAAAATCAGCGATTTGAACAGATCCGGGCGGGCGATCGCAGCTCGAATCGCGATCGCCCCTGTCAGCGAAGAAGCGATCGCATCCGTCGGACTGTCGCAAGTTTTTTCTAGAAATTCAATCAAAGTTGTGATATAATCTTCAACTTGATAATTTCTCTGCGGATGTTCCGATCGCCCCCAACCGATTAAATCCGGTGCTAAAATTCGATATTCGCTGGCAAAAGCCGGATAAACTTTCGACCATTCGTAGGCACTAGACCCGCCCCCAAAACCGTGAAAAAATACCAAATTCGGTTTGTTTTCCGGTTCTGATGCCGGCAATTCTAGCCAAGGCATTTTTTCGGCAGTGTAGTATACCATTCTGCCGAGAGAAGTAACGATCGATCGCTGACCGAAGCCGACGGGCACAAGCATAAATAAACCTCAATCGCTGTTAGATTTTAGATTTTCCTCCGCAGCCCTGTCTCAGTTTAAAAAAGTTGCAAAGCTAGCGGAGTTTTTGTAAAGATTGAGTATGGATTTCAATCTATTTTAGTACAAACGAAGCCTGAAACTACAGACAGCAACTAAGTTTTGCGATTTTTGGGAGTTCCCCTGTGTAGTTATCCTCACCCTTGCTTGCCTAACGCCGATCGGAGATAATAGCAAAGTGATGGGTAAGACCCCTCAACAAAACCGAGTGGGTTCGCCAACCCCGAAAGCAGGAGTATTCAATTTCACTTTCCGGCGGGTAAGAAGTTTGCTGCCGATCGCCAATCACAAATAATTAATTACCATATTTTGCGGAGCAGTGGATTTTGAGGTCGAAAGTCCTTGTTATCGGCGGGGGATCGGTTTTCGATTCCGGCGTTGCAGGTTGGGCAATTTCCAAAGCAAGGCCGTTACAAATTCCAAAACACCAGAAACAAGCAATTTCCAGGAGATCTACTAAAAATGCAACTGCTCAGGAAACGAGATCGCGAGGGTTTTATGGTTGACGCACAAAGTCTTCAATCGGACGGGTTTGCAGAATTTGATACTGCCTGTCGAAGCATGGATTTAAACGGCAAAAAGTCTTTAGTCGCCACTCCAGAACGATCGGGCGCAGGGTTAGAGGTGCGATCGCGCGCCACCGCACCGGCTCTTGTCCGCCTAGCTTTAGAAGACTTGAAATGCTTTGAAGTAGTAGAAAACCAGTTTGCACATTGGGGGGTGACTTTTAGCAATGCCGTCGCCATCCAACCTTCAAACCCAGCATTTTTGACGGGTTCTGGGAAAACAGTGTTAATGGGAGCTCCAAAAACCGGATTGATAGAAGTTACTTTCAAGCATCCAGTTCGCACCGTCTCAGGACTTGTCACCAGTTCGCGGCGAACAGTTTTATCTGCTTGCGACATCGACGGGAATCCAATTGTTCAGGATGAAATGCCTGCACCCAATCTAGCCGGATCTAATTCTCCGATCGCCCCCTGCGCTCCCCTGCGCGTCAAAGCCCCGAATATTCATCGAATTACTTTTTATGCTTTTGACGGTCAGCTAATAGTCGATGACTTTATTTTTGGATGTTGAATTCAAGCCATAGGTATCGTCCCACGTCTGCAAACCTTCGAGAAGGGCGTTGCGGACTAAAGCTTCCGGTTCTCGACTCAGCATTAGGCGAAAGCACTCGGCAGCGCGGGTTAGGGCTATCGTCTTCCTTGGCTTGGCGGGCAGACTTTTGACAGAACTCCGACCGCCAAACCCACCGTTATTCACCAAATCGGTCATTTGCCGCACTGCAATCAAACGCTTTACCGGGTCAGCATCGGTCAAATCTGCCAGGATGCGATCGAGCGCCGCTTCATCTTTTGAGGCCCCCCGACTCAGCGCTTGCCGCAGCAACAGCCCTACAATGGCGATCGTCCCCAAGTTTTGCAAAATCGCACTCACAGCCATCCAGTGGCTGCTTGAGTCCATCCAAACCGCCAAACTCATGTAAGCGACTAAGGTAGCAATGCCGCCGGTGCCCACCGCTAACACAAACCGGCGGTTCGGACTCTCCCAAAATTGCTCGACTTGCGATCGCAGCAATTGCCACTCCCGCGACTCTCCTCGGTAAACCAGTATCATGGCTGCGATCCCCAGCCCTGTCGAAAACAGTAGCTGACTGTTCCACAACCCCCAAACTGCTGCCAGGGTGACAAGTGCCACCCAACCTTTCGATCGAGTCAAACGCTCTAGCAGCCACTTGACAAAGGGGAGGGAAGCCACGGGCGATCGGCCCCGATGGGTCTTGGTCTCAACCCGGAGGCCTGTGGTTTCGGCTGTTCCGGCGATTCCCCTCCAGCGATCGTCCAGACTGAGTTCTCTCAAAGCTCGCGCATCAGTCATGTCCCCAGACGGGTCGATCGGGGGGAGCTTGCCGAGTTGCCAAGTGCGATCGGATACTTGCACTGGCGATCTATTCAGCTTGGTTGTAGTTTTTTTAACTTGATTCATAGTGACTTTTTTGATAAATAACTTACATTTATCCCGGCGTTTTTAGCACGGATTTAAATGCTCGGAAAACAAGACTCTCACACTAGGCTTGAGTTGCACTCAATTGCAGACAAGATTGAAGGATCTGCGTCGGTCGGTGTCGCTCCGCTTGAAATCTGCGGTTAACCGATCGAATATTCCTGCAATCTTGGTTTCCTCTATGATATCGGAAATTAAAACCCGTCGTGGTGAACACCTCAACTGCGCTGAATTCCCAGCCATCATTACAAAAAATTAAGCAATTGCAGATTGTTGAAAAAAGTACAAATACAGGTCAACAGCGAATATTTCTGAATCACTTTTGAGACAGTGCGAGCCCTCGCACCGCGCCGCGGGCCGACAAGCAGTCCCCCAAAAAATACGCGACTAAAATTTAGCCTTTGGGGCCGGGGTTCGGGAAACCGTCGCTGTGCCCGGATGTCCGATCGGGCTGTGTTCACAAATTGAGCGTTTGGAGCGACAGCCGGAGGTGGAACCCCAGAATTGCAACAGTATTGTGGGAAAATCAATAGCAGGATCGTTCCTAAACTGCTAAAATTTTTGAAGAATAATCGGGAAAAATCAAGTCTGGTAAATTAGCAGTAATTCTGGTATGGGGCAGGAAGCGTCGCGCCCGATCGACCCGATCGCCCGATCGCCAACCAACCCAGATATCTCGATCTTACGGTCGATCGACCGGAGACGATCGCATCCAAGCCGCTTCCGGTGGTTCCAACGGGTAAACCGGCAGCGCCAACAACCGACTGCCTCCGCCCGTGCCGGCAAGGGCGGAGGCAGGAAAAATATAGACTGCAACACCAGACTCAGGCCCAAGTGCTGCTTCAAATTGTGTCTGCAGGGGTTAGGCTAGTGAAGAAAAGAAAATAATAGTTGCGATCGAGACTTCATCAGTCTACGTTGTAATTTCTTACCCTGTCGTCAAGCTCAACAGTTTTGAATTGTCTGGCAAACGAAACGCCTGGCATCGATCGTCCAAAACTCGACAGTAGTCAAAGAACAGAGGTTTGATGGCAAAGCCCTTACCAATATGTAAACATTTTACCGATGGCTCGCCGGAGTAATCTTGCAGGAAAACCCATGTCTAGTATGCAAAACCAGTTCACGGTTCACTTCTGGGGCGTTAGAGGTAGCATAGCGTCTCCAGGGGCTGAAACAGTACGTTACGGGGGCAACACGCCCTGTATAGAAATGCGAGTGGGTGAGAGCCGCCTAATTTTCGATGGCGGTACTGGATTGCGGGTTTTGGGACAAACTCTCCTGTCGCAGATGCCCGTAGAAGCTCATATGTTTTTTACTCACTCCCACTGGGATCACATTCAAGGATTCCCATTTTTTGTCCCCGCTTTTGTTAAAGGCAACTGTTTTCACATCTATGGGGCAGTGGCTCCTAATAAGGCTACGATCCAGCAGCGGCTAAACGACCAGATGCTTCACCCCAATTTTCCGGTGCCCCTGCAAATTATGGGGGCAGACCTGAAATTCAACGATATAGAAGTGGGCAAACCGCTGGAAATCGGGGAGATCAAGGTGGAAACTGCTTTGTTGAATCATCCGGGGGAAGCTATGGGCTACCGGGTCAACTGGCGGGGCTATGCGGCGGCTTACGTGACTGATACCGAACATTTTCCCGATCGTTTAGACGAAAATGTACTGTATTTGGCTCGCGATGCCGAAGTGCTGATCTACGATGCTACTTATACGGATGAGGAGTATTATTCAGAAAAGTCTAGCAGGGTTGGTTGGGGACATTCGACTTGGCAGGAAGCAGTGAAGGTGGCAAAGGCTGCTAATGTCAAGAAGCTGGTGATTTTTCACCACGACCCGCTACACAATGACGAGTTTTTAGACAAGGTGGGAGAGCAAGTGGCTCAAAGGTTCCCGAACAGTTTGATGGCGCGGGAAGGTTTGTCGTTACAGTTGCTGCCTCCCGGTGAGATGTCTGAAGAGTCGGTGCCTTCGCCTAAAGTGCCTGTGTGATGGATTTAAGATTGCCAGATGGTTCTGAAATCTTGAGGTCGGAAATCTCTAATTGAAGCTAGGACTGACCTCACTCAACTAAAGACGAGAGATATCCGAGACTATCGCACCGCGAGAGTCAATTCTTTAATCTTTAATCTTTCATCTCAAATCGACGCTTCGATCGCACGCGGGCTAATTATGTCAAAATGTAAAGCGTGTTGGTAACTTCTTCCTGTACCGCTGCTCTGACTCCAACTGCCGTTGCCTTGGGAAACTTTGATGGTTTGCACCTAGGGCACCGACAAGTTGTGCAGCCAATTTTAAATCGATCGTCTAAGTCAAAATCTGCGACGGTTTCGGAGACAAGCCAAAACTTGCACTCCTTGACTGGCCAAGATGAAAATTTGGCAAGCAAACATCCGGCAAGCTGGGACAAGGACTCAGCAGCACCGCCCGATACAGCCGGCAGCGGCCTTAATTTCGATGGTTCGTTCGGCCCCAAGGCAGACGGCAACAGCTTCTCTGAGACCGATTCTGATGCGGTCGATCGACTTTGCAGCACTGTGGTGACATTCGATCCGCACCCGCAAGAATTTTTTACAGGTAAACCCAAAAAACTGCTGACACCTCTGGCCCAAAAGGTAGAATTGCTCGCAGCAATGGGTGTGGAGCAACTTGTGCTGCTGCCGTTCGATCGAGAACTGGCGGCCTTGACTGCTGACGAGTTTGTCGAAAAAATTCTGGTGCGGCAACTGCAAGCGAGTCGAATTAGCGTGGGAGTTGATTTTCGGTTCGGGCACCGACGCGCGGGGACGGCTGTGGATTTGCAGTCGATCGCCTCCGGTTACGGTATTGATGTTGCTCTGATACCCCTGCACAATTGCGATGAAGGCGATCGGATCAGCAGTTCTGCCATCCGAGAAGGTCTGGCATCCGGCGACCTCAAAAAAGCCAATAAGTTGCTGGGGCGACCTTACAGTTTAGTCGGGACTGTGGTTGAGGGAAAGCGGCTGGGTAGGACGATCGGATTTCCTACTGCTAATATCGAACTGCCGCCGGAAAAATTTTTACCCTGTTTGGGCGTGTACGCAGTGCGAGTCTCGGTGAAAAATGGAGGAGAAAATATCAAAGATCGAAGTTCTTCCTATAAGTGGGAAAATCCCAAATCTTTAATCGCCGAAAAACCGTCAAATTTATCATTCATCAATGGCGTGATGAACATTGGCCGCCGCCCGACGGTAGACGGTTTACAACTAACTGTAGAAGTTCACTTGTTAGATTGGTTGGGGGATTTGTACGGTAAAACCTTGAGCGCAAGTTTGGTAGAGTTTTTGCGACCCGAACAAAAATTCGCTTCTCTGGATGCTCTAAAAACTCAAATTCAAGCCGATTGCGATGTTGCTAGAAAGGTTTTAGCTGCTAATGGTTAATAGATTTATTGCAAAAATATTTGTCAATCAAAATTTCGGACGGGCTAGAAGCCCATCCCACATTTTTTTTGTTGTGGGATGGGCTTCTAGCCCGTCCGAATTATGAATTTATTGTGTACAGTTTTACTTGGGCGATTGAAATTGCGTCTACACAAACGAAGTCCTAGCTGAGAAAAACTAGGAATCAAAGAACCAGCAATGAAAGACCAACAATTGGCCAAGTAAATCAACGTAATTAACGCAAAAGGGGGAACGCTTAAAAAGCTAGCTGTGTATTTCTTCTTCCTTGTTCCTTCAGTCTAATAACTAATGACTAATAACTAATGACTAATGACTAATGACTAATGACTAATGACTAATGACTAATGACTGCTGACTAATGACTAATGACTAATGACTAATGACTAATGACTTCTACTTAAAAATCAGGGATATGAGAGAACATATTGAGCGGCTCAAACAAAATCTAGGCAAGACGATTGTCGGCAAAGCGGATGCTATTCGCTTGGTGCTGGTAGCCGTGCTTTCGGGCGGCCACGCCCTGCTGGAAGATGTGCCTGGTGTAGGAAAAACGCTGCTGGCGAAGTCTTTGGCGCGATCGATCGACGGCAAGTTTCAGCGGATTCAGTGCACTCCCGATTTGCTGCCGACAGATATCACCGGTACTAATATTTGGAATCCCCGCAGCGGAGAGTTTGAATTTTTGCCAGGGCCAGTTTTTGCTAATGTTTTGCTTGCTGATGAAATCAACCGGGCGACACCGCGAACTCAGTCTGCATTGCTGGAAGTGATGGAAGAAAAGCAGGTGACAGTAGACGGAATTTCTCGGAGTGTTCCGGCACCGTTTTTTGTGATTGCTACTCAAAACCCGATCGAATATCAAGGCACTTTTCCCCTACCGGAAGCGCAGATGGATCGGTTTACTTTGTCTTTGACTTTGGGCTATCCCCAAGCGTTGGAAGAGTTGCAAATGTTGGAACGGCTGTCTGATACTTTTGCTGTGGAAGATTTGCAGCCTTGTATTTCTTTGTCACAGGTGCAGGAATTGCGCCGCTTGTGTGCTGCGGTGAAGGTAGAAGGCTCTTTGAAGCAGTATATTGTTGATTTGGTGCGATCGACCCGCGAAGATGAAGAGATTACTCTGGGGGTGAGTCCCCGGGGTGCGGTAGCATTACACCGGGCATCGCAGGCGTTGGCGTTTATTTCGGGGCGGGATTATGCTACCCCGGATGACGTGAAAGATTTGGCACCGCACGTACTGTCTCACCGATTGATTCCGGCGGGAGGAAGGAGAGCGAGGACGATTGTTGATAAGTTGTTGAAATCTGTTTCAATTCCTTAGTCAGCAGTCAGCAGTCAGCAGTCAGCAGTCAGATTAAATATCGCTCTAATTCATCTGCGTTAATCTGTGTTAATCTGCCCTCATCTGCGGTTAAAAAAAGAGAATCTTGCAACCGCAGATGACAAGGGATGGACGCTGATTCACGCAGATGCAGAAAAGAGATATAGCGGTTCTCAAGCGTGGTGAGGTATGCCCGGCGCGGGCCGGTTTGGCCGGCGCGGGCCGGTTTGGCCGGTTTGGCCTATGCCCATGAGTACCTCATACCAGAGCACAGAAAGGCTATATATGAATAATTCCGATATTCACAGATTTGATATCAGTTAATCTATAGGTTTTGCACCATTCTCAAGCACTCTCAAACAGCGCCACTAATTTCTTGGCTTCTAAATCGACATTGTGTTGTTTAGCTACCCGTTCTGCTCCTGTTTTCCCCATTTCTTCTAGCTTTTCTAAAGGTGATTCCAATGCCGCGCGCATCGCCACAGCTAATGCTTCTGCGGAACCGGGAGGAACTAACCAACCGCAAACACCGGGTTCTACGAGTTCGGGGATGCCGGCAACATAGGTGCTAATTACGGGCCGATTGAGAGCGAGGGCTTCCATAATTACGACGGGTAAACCTTCGGCAAAACTCGGCAATACCATTGCGCGGGAAGCTAAAATTTCTTGCTGAACTCGATCGCCACTGGCCCAGCCGGTAATTTCTATATGGTTTTGCAGGCCTAGTTGTGCAATTTGTTGTTCAATTTCAGCTCGCAGCGGCCCGTCTCCGACAAATACTAACTTAAACTCTAAGCCTTGAACTGCTAGCTTGCTGGCGGCTTCTAGCAATAACAAATGACCTTTTTGTTCGCTGAGCCTGCCGACACAAACTAAGCGGGGTGCTGCGGGTATGGGGACGTGCGGGTGAACTAAAAATGCTGCATCGACTCCGCAGTGTATGACGTGGATTTTTGACCAATAAGTGCGATCGCACCACCGAAAAAGCTGACTTTTGCCGAAGGAACTGACTGCTGCTACAAAGGTCGATCGTTTAATTTTTTCGTCTAAGGAAAGAAGTGTTGCTTTATCAAATTCTTCAGGGCCGTGAACGGTGAAACTGTAAGTCGGGCCGCCGAGCACGCGGCACAGCATGGCAACTGTTGTCGAATTTGTGCCGAAGTGAGCGTGAACGTGGGTTGTACCGGATTCTGCAAACCAATTTAAAAGAATGCAAGCTTCTGCTAAATAAGCTAGATGCAGCAAAATCCCCCGTTCCGAGTGCCAGCCAACTTTGAACATTAACTGCACAGCTTGGAGGAATCGAATTGGTCTAGTTGCGGCAACGCGCAGCAAACCCCACGCTAGGCCCTGTACGCCCACTCCTAGGATGACTTTGGTGAGTTCTTGTTCTTGTTTGTCTGCGCCGTCTACCAGTTCTGATTCGCAGGATCTGATGGAGTAACGCCCGACTTTGATGCCGCAAGTTTCGACGGCTAGGAGTTCTCTGCGGACGAAGCTGTGGCTGACTTTGGGGTATTGGTTGACTAGATAGGCGATGTTCATGAAGGGGGGAAATTTTTATGGTAAAGCTCTAGATTAGTCTAGCTTTATGGATGTGCGGGGCGATCGGTTTTGGTGGGATGGGTGCGGGGGCGTGGGTCATTACTCGCGATCGTGCTGCTCTAGACGCTCATATTTTTTGACAACGCCATTTCTTACCTCTGTAATTCTGAGTTCTATAACATCACCAAGAGTGAACGGAACCGACTTTTTATAAATTTCTTCTGTCTTCCCAAGCTTTGAGCCATTTACCTCATAGGTAATCGTAGTTTTGGTTTTTTTACTGTCTATAACTTTGGTCACAATTTCTAAAATTGTAGCTTCTACAATTTGACCATTACAAAATGTATTGGCTTGCTCAGATTGAGGAAGTTTGACAGGTGGTGAAGTAGTGATACGGGGTAATTCCTGGTTTTGGGGAGGTGTTGAAGGTCGTCGCACAGGGCGCGAGCCTCCGGGCTTCTCTATTACCTGCAATGGTGTAGGTAGTACGCGCCGAGTTTTATACTCATTCGGATCGCCATCCAACGGTTGTTGTTGGCGTTTAATTTCCATGTAGCGTGTTTTATTTGCTGAAGGACTATCTTGCCAACTCAGCATCGCTAAGAGCATTTGAATACGCTCAATATCCCTAAAATTACCAGTTTGCCGAATATTTACCTGCACGTAATTTTCAAAATCTCTTTGATAATCGGGGTGAGCTTCAAAGTCTTCAGCAAGTGCCCACTTAAGACCCTCGAATAAGCTGCTGTACCGTCTGTTGCGCTTACTGAGATACAATTTAGACTCAATCTTCACCGCTCCCATTCCCAAGGGTTTACCCATCCCTAATGAAAGGCGATATTTTTCATCTTGAGCAATATCAAGCACCCATAATAACGCCCCAAGTTCTACATTAGTCAGATTTTCAAAGTCAACAGTAAATTGAAAATCAACTCCTGGCTTTATGGGCTTAATTTGTGTTGTTTGCGTATCAGAGACATCATCAGGATTTTCATGTTGAATTGCCGGAGATGAGCCTTGATGCCAGTAAAGTTTATGTCCCCGGATAGTAGTATCTTCTTCCGGCTTACTAGCATAGTGTTTCAAAGCATTTTTAGCATGACTGCTTTGAACTAGGTAATGTTGAAAAGTAGTTGGTTTAGGACTGGCGAGTATTTTTGGTGTGATTGTATTGCCACTTAACCATATATCATCACAGGTAGTCCGATCGCAAATCCCATCACTGATGAAGACTCTCCCCGAACGGGCTTTTGCTTGTTTTTCTCCTGGTTGCTTATCTTTGATAAATCCAAAGATAGCATCAGCTAAGTCTATTTTATCAGACTTACCTAAACCGTCAGGAATAAAATCTACTGCTGAAGCAGCTTTTCCATCATTTTTAGGAGAATATGGAATGCGAAAATTAGGACTTTGACCGAATAAATTCACAAGTTTTCCATTTGGTGGCTGACAGTAAAAGATGGGTCTGCTATCTTGTAAAACTCCTAAATTACCATCAAACGGATTCGACTTTTGAAAGTCAGTTAGCGCATCGCAGTAATGCTGAATAGCAAAGGGGTCAATTTCTAATTTCTTCTGACTTGGACTCTGTTGAAATACTATACAATGATTGCGGCGTGTGGTTTTCGTAGAAGGGTCATCACTTTGTTTCATATTACCGCTGCTGACTAACGTCCCGTTATTCATTGGATGAGTATTAGGTTGGCTAACATCATCTGCGAAAAAACGGTTATTCTTGTTTTTATTGATATCTCTAAAGCTAACTGGGATATACTGAGGTAAATATCCACACTCATCCATCTTGGTAAAATCAGCAGTTGACAAATTTTCTTCTTTAACCCAAGCAAATGTAACACCTTTGATAGATTTTGCAGGACAAACAAACCAGCGATCGCCTTCTTTTTTTAGATAACCAGCTTTGACATTTTGAGGATTTATATGTTGCTTGTATGCTTGAGCTAAAGAATCATCCCTTTCAGTAGTAGCAACCGCCCGAAAGAAAAAATGTTGCCGATCCGATACTCGCTCTATCTTGCTAAAGCTAATAATTTCAACAAGCATTCTTAGCATTCCGCGCAAACTACTACCAGGAATGACAGGCTTTTGAGTTTTAGCCGTTGGATCTGTATAGAAAAAGTCTGGCAAATCTTTAGCCTCAGCTTCCTTCAAATCTTTAAATTCTGCTGTTGTTAATCCGCAGCGAATGTATAGGGGTGATGAAGTAGTTAAAGTGCACTGAATTTTTCCTGTGTGACGTTTTGGTTCGTAACAGTTGCTTTTTGGTAGAGTATCTTCAGTTACTTCTACAATTTGATCTGGTAGCTCGACAAAATTGTATGGGGCGATCGCCTGCCGATTTTCTGGTATTTGTCTCAAATGTTTAGGAGTCATGCTAAATCCTCAATATTCCTAGTTTTTATGACTTGTTAAATGAACAAGACGGCTGAGATAGATACGAGCGACACCTGTATCATCACAAGTAATGTAGTGATGTACTAGAAGACGAACAGGACGTTTTTCCCCTTTTTTGTCAAAAGTAATACCTGTCAATGGCACGGCGTGTCTGAGTCCCTGAGAACCATCAGAAAGTAAGGTAAAGCCTTCTCTCTCTTTTCCTTGCGTTCCATAGAGAATCTGGCTTTCTGTGATTTTATCCTCTTCTGATTTACCGATGAAACGCCATTTCCAATTCGCTCCACTCTGCCACAGGAATATTTCACCATTTTCACCAAATACACGACATTGTTGTAATGTCAATAACCGCAGTTTTGGAAAGTCAACTTTAAATTCAGGATTGTAAAATACTTTTTCTGCTGTCGTCAAACTTCCCTTATCAAAACTGCCCCAAATCACTCCATCATCAGCATGAGCCAACAAATAAGGTAGTTGATGAAACCTTGCTTGCTCCTCTAGCCAAATGTACAAAGCATCGTCATCCGCAAATTCTTTAAATTTTGCCGAACAATCCATCGCATCCTTCATACCTCTACCTCCTTTTTTAAATGTGCCAACAATGCTTGAACAAATTCTTTTAGCTCATTTTTGACTGACTTTTCTGATTTACTTGGGTTGACTGCATCGATAATTTGCAACTCCTCATTTTTTTCAGAAATTGTCCATTTTTGCGGATTGTGTGGATGATGCCAGAGCGCGTCTGCCTTAATTCCTTTTAAACGTCCTCTGCCAATACTGCTTTCACCTCCTACAGGTAAATCGCTTGTCCACAAATCTTTCAGCAAGAGTAACAGCAATCCTATTTCATACTTTTCTGGGTTGTGTAACTCTAGTTCAATACAAACACGAGTTTCATCACAACCAAAGATAGGTTGTTCGTTAAATAATGCGCCGTGATATGCACCTCCCGTAAAACGATCTATCGCAATTCTATTTTGTACTAAGTCAGTTGCATTTTCAATGACTTTCTCGTGAACAACTAAACGGCTTGATTTTGCTTCCTTGCATTCAACAAAACCAAATAGCTCATTAACAAGTGTTGAACTATCGCCCAATGTGTTAACAATTCGCTCGGCTCTATGGCGCAATACTCCTGCTAAACTCGTACCTGATAAGACTGGTTTTAGTTCATCATTACGATGAGATTTCAAGTGTACAACATCGGGAGCGCTTCCAGTTGAATCTTGACCGGAACGGATCAGGAGAGAACCCACTAATTTGAATTCAGCAAGGAGGAGGAAGCGATCGCGCTTATCGCTCTCATTCTCTAATGATACTCCCAGCGCTGTAGCAATTGATGGGTAAGTTGGGTAAGTTGGTAATAAACCTGTCCGCCAATGTTCAAAATTTAGCCAGGAAGTGCGATTGTCCGAATTTTCCAAGTTAAAGCTCCAAACCTGCCACTCTTCGACATGACAGCGACCAAAACCGCGTCGCTTTTTCATGCCCAGGCAGATTTCGCCTTGTTTTAAGCCTTGAAGTGCGATCGCTAATGCTTTAAGTAACTGAGCTTCATCGTTGTCTTTCTCTATCAAAAGTTCAAAACTCAGAGGAAATTCAGTCCCAGCTTGTAGTAACTCTAAGTCATACTTAGCTTTATCTTCTGCGGTTCTAGTAGCGCTATTAATTTTTACTCCATCTCTCAGTTCAGACTTGATTAGTTGGGTACTTATCACATCATCAATAATCAAAAGGCTTTGATTTCCATCATCATCACTCCGCATTCCCCCAAATAAGAGGGTTGCTAAATCATCTGCTTGTTCGCTAGCCATGTATCCATGTTCGTGTTCTCGTAAATAGTTCCGCAATGCACCTGCAATGGATGAACCTGTTAAAAGAGCATGGTCACTAACACTATCTCTGAGTAATGGTAAATCGGTGGGACTATCTGCATCGCCACTTCCCAAGCAAGTCGGCGTATCTAAGATTAAAGTCCCACGGACAACAATGCGTTTAATAATATAACGTTGTTTCCGTGTCAATTCATTTTGTCTTGCAGATATATCCTCAGTCATTTATTACTCTCCTTTTTAGCTTTTTTAGCAACTGCCATAATTAAACGCAGTGTATATTCTCTAAATAAATCAGAATCCGGTTCAACCTTTCGAGTAATTCCACCAATATTCACCTCTAAGTCTTGGGGATTTTTCAGCCATGAGTCAGTATTTCCAATTGGTTTAATCAACCAATCTTTAAGCTGCTGTTCTAGAGATTTATTGCCAGAAATTTTTGTATTTTTATACTGTTCGTTAGCATTTGAAGTCAAGCTACTCAATAACTCTATAATTGGCAGAAAGCTGGGAGGATTTGTCAATCCTTTTCTAGCGACAATTTCTAGCCGAGAAAGTTGGCTATTGGTGATTTTGCCTTGTATATTAATATCGCTGACTCGCTCTACAAGAAACTGCTCTAGCTTTTGGCGTAAAATATTTTCAGCTATCTGTCCGGCTAATTCATAAGACTTCTCGTCTAACTGAGTTTCAATGGCTTTTATTTTCTCAGGTGGTCTAGCTGAAAATTCTCGATATTCTCCTAACCAATTAACCGCAATTCTGCCAAAACCTTCAATGCAGCGATCGCCAATTCCTTCTCGTTCTATAATTTTAATTTGTTCAACTGTTAGTTGTGTATCAAACACAAAAACGCTTCCTGCTGATAAAGCCGATACTTGAGGTAAAGGTAACCCCCATTTTTGATTAAATCCACCAACAGCAGTGCTACTGATAAAAACATTACTTGCAGCAGGTAGTTGGACTTGTAACCGATCTTCAATTGCTTGTTGAACCAAACAAGGAGAGGCTGAAAATTGCCCGCAGCGACCGCGAATAATTGTGTCACTAAGAAGGGTGATTTTTAGCCTTTGACGATTGACTCGATTTTCAGGTTTGATATCTATTTCATTCCAATCCTCAAGTTTTTGAGGTTTGTCTGGACTAATAATTTGAATTTTTGTATGTCCGTAACCTGCACTTCGAGAACCTCCTAACCATATATCTGCTGGTTTTAGTAAATCCCCAATTGTGTCTGCATCATCATCTTTACACAAAATAACGCCTTGAAAAGTTTGTTTAACGTCCAAAGCTTCATAACGGAAGATTGCACCTTCTCCCTCTTGAAGAACTTGATTAGTAACTGGATCGCGTTTTGTCGGTGATGAACGTCCTTTAGTGCGATCGCGTGCGGTGTGAATATTAATCCGTCTTTTGTCTCTGTATAACACAACTTGCCTTTCGTTAACAGTGCAAAATCTTTCACTTAAGCTTTTCAGTGACACCTGTTCTGGTTCATATTGACTCAAATCGTAAACATCTAAAGCTAGTTCTTGGCTTAGAAGTAACTCTTCATCTTTGTTTCTATACCAAGCAAGAGGCAGAGGTAAGGTACGTTTTTTTTGCTTGCCACAGAATAAATAGGCGTTTAAGTAACGGATATTACTATCAAAAAATAACCGTTTAACCTCTTTATTCATATCCATATTTGATAAAATATCTTTGCTTAATTCGGGATGACGCTTGAGGTAACGACGAATCAAAGCACCTCGAATCATACTCCCAGGAATATATGCAAAAGACACATCACTATTCGGATCTCCCTGAAATGAAGTTGCTAAAATTGGCTGTTGCGTCTCTAAAATAAATGCGATTACTTTCATATATTTATCTCCTAAGTTGTTCCAAAAAGATGGACAAAATCTTGAGTAATATCTTGTCCACTGGCATCGTGTAAACTACATTGAACATGACCTCGCCCTCGGTTACGTCCACTACCAATGTGCCGAAGTGCTAAAACACCAACTGCTAAAAGAGCTTTCATATCTGGTGTTGGTTCTTCATCAAAAAATAGGAAAGCTGTAAAGCGGTGTTGGCTATTGGGGCGATCGCGCATCACAACACGAGCCGATCGCAAACTACCGCTATCTGCTGTACCATTGTTAGGATTAATTGCTGTTTGGCGACGAATTGTTGTCAGAGAATGCAATATATCTGTTGGTGTTAAAGCTGGCTTATCTTGTTCTCGCTCTTTCTCTATTTGAAATCCCACTGCTTCCCGTAATTTATCTGGCAAACAAGCATCGCCAACGTGCATGATAGAAATTTTGTCTATCACACTACCAGAAACACCAAATAATTTATTCCTGACATCTTTCCAATGTCTGAACACCTCCTCTTTTAGCAAGATAATCAAGTTATCGCACTCCTCACTCAATAAGCCTTTCAAAGTGCGTCCTCGCAGATAAGGAAACCCATAGGAGTCATACTCTACTTCTTGGTCAACTAAACCAGCAACACCATCACCTCGCCCAAAAGTTGTGTCGCTCAAAAGTTTAATGTGTAATTGCAGTTCATAGATGCTCATTGTTATCTCCCTTCAATCCCAGATAAAAATCGATTGCTTCGATGGCATCAAAATAACCGCAACGTTGGTCAAACCAACCAGTTTCTTGCAAATCATCTACTTGTGGAAAAGGCGGCAGTTTCTTGATACCGTAAGCAGTCATAAACTGTTTAGTCTTGTCAGATCCTTGACGGAGAATTTCACGTAAGGTAATAATTTTATTGCGACGGTCTTGCCAATGTTCATTACCTTCTATATTGTCAAAATAGCCATTAAAATGTTGAATTACATTCCTAAAATTAGCCCAAGTTCGCCATTGGTCATCATCGCTATCATTCTCTTTTATGCGTATGGGTCGCATCATAATATTTCTAGATGAAACTTCATATTCTCGTTGACGAATTTCTCCAAGAGAACCAATTAGACCACTTGCAGCAAAATGCCAATCAAGAGTTGAACAATAGTATTCATCAGATTCATCTAATCGCTCTCTTTCTTCTTGAATAAACTTTTTTGCTGTTCTGTATAACTCTTCAACCAGTTGGTAGGCTCTAGCAAATGGATAATGAGTTTTAACAACACAAATACCAGCACGGGCTGTTAAATGTTTGTTATCAGACACATTCTGATTTTCAAACTCCCTTAAATAAATTGCCGCTAACTCAAGCCCTAGCCTTCCTTCACAAACAAAGATAACATCGTCACCTCCATAAACTAAAGGACGAAATGGTAAATAGTATTTCCCCTGCCTTGATTTTTTTAGAGAGAATTGACCTATCTTGCCTATTATCTCTCCCTTCTCAATTGAGTTATGAACTATCTCTACAAGTTTTCTCAAAGCATTTATTCCGGCATCTTCAATGGTCAGAGAAAGCTTACGTATTTCAACAATTGCCTCTTCATCAGATTTCCCTTCACCACACTTTTGAAAACGATTTCCCATACCATTACCATCAGCATGAACGATCGCAACATAACTAGAACTACCTTCTGAACGACCTAAATAATCTGTTCTACGGGGAAAGTCATAAATGGCTGGATCGAAAATCCCTGCAAATTTTTCTATTAATCTCTGATTTGCTTTGGGAACAGCCTTGAGTTTGGCTTCAGTTTCTCTAGAAATTAGATAAATATCTTCCTCATCTGCATCAATATATTTCTCGCTTGTATTGACTGCGGGCAGTTGAGTAGACTGGCAAGCTGCTGTCACTCCTAAACCTAATAAAGGCGCAGAAGCAATTCGCTCTCGTTTCTTTTTAGCTAATTCCTTTTCCAAAAGCTGATTTATAGCCTCTTTTAAGGCTCTTTTACCTAATTCAAATTCTTTGTCATGAGCAACGACAATATTTAAACCTGGTGCATCTTGCAAAACTCGTTTAGTCAAAATTTGAGTAAAACGTTTCGCATATTCAAAACTTGCAAACAGTAAAACTGTATTACCACCTCCTGCATAAACTATTTCAGCCGCTACACCCTCATTACCAATATGGATTTCATGTAATGAATTAGGTTGGGGAATATGAACTTTTTGATTCAATTCTTTTGCTAAATCCTGTAAAGCTTCTTCAGCCCATTCTTTAGTAGCCTGGGACACTAAATAGGATGCTCCAATATTTTCGCCCAGACGGTTACTGCCGAAAACATAGTCTTGAATTTCGGTTGTATCTAGTACAGTGACAGTTAGTTTTCTCATGATTTGCCCTTAGTTTTATCTACCCAGTCTGCTATTTTTTGTTGTAAATCTGGTAAATCTTGACGGATAAATACAGCGATTTTAGGATTGCTTATAGCGCCTTCAAGCTGGCTCTTGAGATATCTGTCCAAGCTTTGTTCCTTAGTCGGATCGTTATCACAACAGCAGACTAGAGCAACTCTGGCTTCATCGCCACCAAGTTGTTTTGCTCTTATGTATGCTTCAAATAGTTTTAGTTTACATTCTTTGGGATCTTTACTGGTTGTACAGGAAATTGCAAACAATTGGTAATTTTTCATGAAGGCAACATCAAACTCAAATACTCCTCCTTCCCAAGTTTGACTTTTTTTCATAATAAATGACATCTTGCTTTCACCAAGCTGTAAGTCTGGTGTCAAATCCTTAACTTGTTGAAGCACATAATGTTCTAACCAAATACCTCCTAGCCATTCACAGACTTGTTGACAACTCTTAAATCCTTTAGCTTTAGTCACATTTAATGAAAGTGTATTCTGCGAAGTATCTAAGTGCTGGCGCAGAACTTCAATAATTTTTGGATGTACGCCTGTTAAACTCAAAGATAAATTAGAAAGCTTATCTTCAGATTTCCACTGACCAGTTTCTAAATCTTTGGCTTTTTTAAGCTCTCCACAGTTGTTATACCGATGAGTATTAGACCACGTTCTCCAGGTTTTTGCTATTTCTTCATCTTGATAAAGTCTTATAAACTTGGCTGCTGCATCTGGTGAAACTGGCTCAGAGATAGGTTTTTTACCTTGTTGCCACTCATACTTGTGGAGTTTAAACAAGACTTCTAGAGGCACTTCAAAATGAACTGCTCTGTGAGTAGAATCCGAATTGGGATGATCTATAAAAATCTCTAATGTCTTGGCATCAAGATAGCTATAGACTGTATCAGTTCTTTGTAAATCAGCTATGGCTCGATAAGCATGAATTGCCATTGGGTTTGTGCCACCTGTGTAGTGCAGACCAATACGTTCATTAGTCGGGATTTTTTCTGCCTCTTCTTTGATTTTTGTGTAAATTCGATAAGCATTAGATTTATTGCTGACCGTGTTCTCTTTGTCTAAAGCAACTGGTTTGCTGTTAAAGCCTTGATTCTTCAGTGCATTTTTTAATTGCTCTTTTGGTGGACTTGTTTGATTAGTATAAACAAGATATGCTGTGCCGCCCGTTTCTAGTAGCTTCATGGCAGCTACATAGTTTGGTAGGGGGTTATCACCAACCAGTAAGAACAGATGATGAACTTTGTAATCAGTTTCAGATTTATTCATATAGTGTTGCTAAACTCCACTAGATATAGATTTAAGTGAACTGAATATTTTGGGTGCTACTCTGGCGATCGCACATCCATATCGCCCTCCCCTGCAATGAAAGCTAACTTATTCGTCTTGACCAATGATGACATGATGACACCACTCGCGGCACTTCCTCCCCAGAAGTCAACGCCCGCCGCATTTCTTGCAACACGCTGGGATCGAATTGAGGTTCGCGCCCTTCGCCCCAAGCCAGACACCAAGCAATACCGATCGCAATACTTTCCATATGCAAACCACTCAAAATCCGGTGTGACAGCCCCAGATTGCCTCAATAATTGGCAATTATTCGACGTACAATTCTATATATTTTTCTATTGTCACCTAAATTTTAGACAAAATCAACCGCCGAAAAAAAAATCGCCTCAACTCCCGCAACCCCTCACACCAATCATTTTTCAGACACAACTTGCTATACATCTACCAAGATGACAACAAATAAGGTAAAGTAAACGGCACAAGAGTTTAGAACTCTCAAAGTGCCGCAACGCCGGCAAACCGCCCCTAAGCCAGCAAAACTTGCCGGTACGGGCGACATTAACCGCTAACTGCTAACCCCTAACAACCGACAAAAATGCAAACCTACTACTACGTTTTAGCCAGCCAACGCTTTTTGCTAGAAGAAGAAGCCCTTGATGAAGTGTTTAAAGAAAGAATCCGCAACTACAACGAACAAGAAAAACAAATAGACTTTTGGTTGGTCAAACAGCCAGCTTTTCTAGAAGCACCGACAATGGCCCAAGTCAAAGCAAAATGCCCTCAACCCGCGGCAGCCATTATTTCCACCGATCCTGTCTTTATCACCTGGTTGAAACTCCGATTAGAATATGTACTGACAGGTGAGTTTCAAGCACCGTCAGCAACCATTCCCGACCCGCTCGCATCTCTGCAGACAGCATGAAAAAACTAGCAAAACAATCAACATTGAAGCTAGTAAAAACAACGGGGAAATTTGACATTTTTTTTGTCTCTATTCCCCTATTTTCTGCTGCCTCGATAGTTATTTTGGTGCTGACAATTTTAGCGAGTTCTGCAAGAGCTGAGTCGAGCTGCAAACCGCCGCAGTCTGACGAATATTTACTGTTAATTGTCACCCGAACCCCCGAACAGCAAGAAAGAGCAAAACGCTCTTTTCCCGGAAATACTGACAACACAGTTTGTCGGTACATCAACGATACGGTGACGCGAGTTGGTGGTTTTCGCGACTCGCAAATCGCTAGCGATTGGGTTAAATACATCCAAGATGTTGTTGGATTGCGAGCTTACGTAGTACGATCGCCCGCAGCGGCACTGCCCCAAAATCTACCCGTCTACAACCCTGAACCAGCAACCGATTCTGAACCAATCGCCAATCCTCAAACCGGCAATATTGGGTTCAATCCCCAAGCCCTAGGCCCCGGTTATGCAGTGTTAGTAGATTACTTCAATCAACCGGAATTAGCCGCCCAAGTCAAGCAAGCATTGGGCACGCAAGTAGGCTTGGCTTCCTACGGCCAGCGTCCTTTTTTATTCGTCGCTTATACCACGGATCAAAATGCCGCTATTGCTGCGGTAAAAGCATTGAGCGATCGAGGTTTTTGGCCGATGTTGGTAGACAGCCGCCGCGTTACGGTAATTAGTCCTGCTATTCGGTGAAAGTGGTGTTTGTAGCAAGGACTTTAGTCCTTATTTACCCGCAGAGAGAGGACTAAAGTCCTTACTACGAACCTATTTTTTCTACAATAGACCTCTTGCAAAAATCAAATTTACCCCCCGCAAGTCCCCCCTTATTAAGGGGAGAAACAAGAATAATCTTGCTCCCTCCCCTTAATAAGGGGAGGGTGCAAGAT
>NZ_JADEXD010000308.1 GCF_015207285.1 Tychonema sp. LEGE 07203
CTTCTCAAGGGGGGGAGTCAGAGTCACCGCGAGCAGATTTGGCGGTAGTAGATGTGTCGTTTATTTCCCTGGATAAGATTTTACCGGCGCTGTGGGAATTGTTGGTACCGCCGCGAGAAGCGGTATTGTTGGTAAAGCCCCAGTTTGAAGTTGGGCGCGATCGCGTCGGGAAAAAAGGCGTAGTGCGAGACACAGCAACTCAAGCCGATGCGATTTTTCAAGTGTGGAAGGCAGCCACAGCTTTAGGATGGCAGCAACGGGGCTTAACCTGGTCGCCTTTACTTGGCCCGGCGGGTAATATCGAGTATCTTTTATGGTTGGGGATCGATCGCCAAGAGGAACCACAGCCGGAGGCGATCGCAGAAAATGTTGTCAAGGAACGGATCGCAGAAGTCGCAAAAGCGGCAGCGCGGGAACTTGTAGATCGATCGAAGAATTGAAGAATTGAAGAATTAGAGATTCACTTCAAAATGTCAAACCAATCAATTTTAAAAGTCAAATTGGAAATTACCTATTGAGCTAAAGTTTAATTTTTTTCGTCAATCAGACTCCTCAACTTTCACAAGAGTGAATAATTCCATGCAGTCATTAAAAAAAGTCGGTTCAATTTTACTGTACGTTCTAGGTTGCATCGGGTATTTGGCGATCGCAGCGACTGTTGTAGGCGTTTCAATTCTGATCAAGTTTGCAGCCCTGCTGCTGGCAGACAAATTATTATATACAATTTTCATTATCGGTGATTTGTTGAGGGGAATCGAAATTATTGAACTATTAAATATATTAGTATTTGCTTTTATCGGCATGGGATTTGGGGTCGCTACAAAACTTTTGATTCCTCAATACGGCCGCCAAATTAGTGCTGCTTTGTTGATAGTTGTAGTTCCCTTGGTTTTCATGGTTACGCCAGCCATCAGATATAATTCTTGGTTAGAAAAAGTATCAGAATCGGATAATTTATTGCCTGCGGAAACAGCAACATTAACTAACTCATTTTTGCAGAGAAAAGTAGGATTGCAGGGTTTTCTCGGTTATTACGTATATACCGGTCAGTTTCCGGTGATTCCGACGAAACAATCGGAGATGAAAGACTTAGACAAGTTTGAAAAAAAAGTTAATTCCAGATTTGTGCAGTTAACAGGTGTTGCTCCGACTATTGTTTCTTGGTCAATGCGGATTTGTTTTTGGCTGATTAGACTATTTTACTTTTCTATAGCAGTAATTGCAACGATAGCCCATTTTAGGGAAGGTGTGAGAATCGCTGGGAGATAGTACGATGACTGTTGACTGTTGACTGTTGACTGTTGACTGTTGACTGTTGACTGTTGACTGTTAACTGTAAATCAAACGCAACCGGAAACGATATCAGATCAAATCCGGTGGGAGCGAAATTAATATTACCCGAAATCAAGAAACGGCATGGCCGTCTCCTCCGTATCTGCTGTTGTTTGTGTCATATCTTAAACTCTTGCTGGAGGCGATCGATAATTGTATTGCGCTCGATAGTGGCCAGAATTTCTTGAATTACCGTATCTTGTCCCAGAGGGCCCCAAGTGCAGCCTTTTTCTAAATAAACTTGAGCCGCCCGACCGACAGCGTAGGTTCCGTAAGCTGCTAAACTAGCTTGAGTAACAGCGACTCCGGCAAAAGTAGAAAAGCCGATTTGTGGAGCAGCAGCAGCGGCACTTTTGCCAAATCCCAAGAGGAAACTGCTACCTAATTCTCCCAAAAGTACGCCGCCGGCGCTGGAGAAAATAGTCTGCCAAAGTTTGCCGGCTTCGTAACCAGTCATCGGTAAACCGTAAAGTCTGGATAAGGAGCGAATTAAGGCTAAATCTGCGACGGTTGCTCCCATGACATCTAGGAAAGCAACGGGATTTATCCCCACAGCCAAAGCTTTGTATTTGGCAAATTGCCAGATTAAATCGTCGGCTTCTGTTTGCCGCAATTTGAGAACTTGACGGGCAATGTTTGCTTCGGCATCTCTAGCTTCTACTAAAGCATTGAGAGCGAGGAGCGATCGCCCTTCTCTATTAAGAATTGTCAAAATCTTGTGCTTGAGTTGGTCTATCTGGGGGGGAGGCGACTCCCATTCGTGGGTGACACTTCCATCTGACCATTCTACCCGCACTTGCACCGGTGCGGGTTCGGCGGCTACCATGACTATTTCTAAAGATTTGGCAATTTTAGGAGCGGATTTTAGTGTAGATTTAGGAGATGGGTTGTTTGGGTCGGACAAATTTTCGCTATTTGTTTCATCTGTTACCGCAGCCGCTGCTAACTCTTCAGAATTTCCCAGGGATTGCAAACTTTGGTAAATAGCTTTTCTATCTAATTCTGGATACAGGTCAATTTTATTAAAAACTAAAATCAGCGGTTTTTGAGCTGTTTGCAATTCGCACAAAGCTTGATATTCAGTGCGGGTGATATCGCCAGCCACGACAAACAGAATTAAGTCAGCTTGGCGAGTGACTTGTTTTGCCATATCGCCGCGCACTTCGCCACCAACTTCATCAATTCCGGGAGTATCAATTAACTCTACTTGAATCCCCCCTTGTCCCCCCTTACTAGGCCCGCCCTGACTGATGGGCGGTTCCACAAGCCCCCCCTTACCAAGGGGCGGTTCCACAAGCCCCCCCTTGGTAAGGGGGGGTTCCATAAGCCCCCCCTTACCAAGGGG
>NZ_JADEXD010000114.1 GCF_015207285.1 Tychonema sp. LEGE 07203
GAACAAGAGGGATAACTCCCCCTTATCAAGGGGAAATAGAGGGGGGAAATGACAATTTTCGGGCGAAGCGGTACATTGCAAAATATACAATTAATCCGGCGATTACTCACGGAATCAGTCAGTATGTGGGTTCGGTGGAAGAGGGGAAATTGGCGGATTTGTGTTTGTGGCGGCCGGCGTTTTTTGGGGTGAAACCGGAACTGGTAATTAAGGGAGGGGCGATCGCCTACGGGCAGATGGGAGATGCTAACGCTAGCATTCCCACGCCGCAGCCGGTGCATATGAGGCCGATGTTTGGCAGCTTTGGGGGGGCGATTGGGGCGACTTGTTTGACGTTTGTAAGTCAGGCGGCGCGCGATCGAGATATTGCCGCACAGCTCGGTTTGCAAAAGCCCACTGTAGCAGTTTCGGGCACGCGGCAAATTAGTAAAATAGATATGAAACTGAACGATTATTTGCCGCAGATGGAAGTCGATCCAGAAACCTATGAAGTGAGGGCGGATGGGGAATTGTTAACTTGCGAACCGGCAACTGTTTTGCCAATGGCGCAGCGATATTTTCTGTTTTAACTGACAGAAGAGCACCATTGTCAGCAAGCTCTTAAAAACCGGGTTTATGAACTTCAGATATAGGTTTTGATGCTAAATTTGCGGTCATAAACCCGGTTTTTGCCACAGGTGCAAGATATCAGTTTTAACCGATTATACAATCATGTAGGGGCGGGTTTTACCAACAATGTTTGCCAAAAACCGACAATCTCAAAAACCAGCCCCCACACCTTCATTTTGGATTTGATTTATTGTTATAAAAATCGATCGATCGCACGATCGAACCCTGACACACAAACCAAAAATAAAGTGCAATATTAATCCCGCTCAACAACTTCGGAATTCCCTCCAACAAGCTCGCAACAATCTCGTTTTTTAAAGGCAGCGCTTCTGCAAAAAAGGCAACAAATAACAACCCAACGCCGCTCAACATTAAAGGATAGGGAGTTAATTTAATTTGCTTCCTAAAAGCTAACCCGTATGCAATTGCCAGCACAAGGTAAAATATGACAATTGTCACTTTCGGAAAACCAGCACGTCCGAGGTGAACGTGGGTGCGAAAAACTTCATTGAACAGAAAGCAACCTGCAAACAGTGCCGAATATAAAATAAATCGATTTTCCGGGCGATTTGGCTGAAGAATTCTCAGCAATCCAAAGGTAAAAGCACACACCATTACTGATAAATAAAATAACATTTGAAACGCCAAGAAAAAGAAACCAGCACCCGGATACGTGGCAGAGCAAGGCGGCAAAAATAATCCTTTTACCGAGGAACCGAATAAACTCAGACACGCCGTCACTAGCCCAACTAACAGTAAAGTTAAACTATTGAACAAAAAAACTGTTTTATAATTCGCCATAATTTACGATCGGGATTTTCAATTACGATGGACTAATGTTTCTGAATAGACTTCTCCAAAAATTATATTATTGTGGAACAGGCAGGATGCCTGTTCAAGACTTGCATTTCTGGAGAGGTCTAATCGTTGCTGCCTGTTCTTTCTAGGCTATTATCCCATTTGAATTGGCTGTTGAAGTCAAAATTTGTTCAACCTGAGCCGGAGTAAGATTCGGATTTGCATTCAAAACTAAAGCCGCTACACCCGCCACGTGAGGGGCCGCCATCGATGTGCCTTCGTAGGTTTTGTAAGTGTTATTTGGAGTTGCAGAAAGGATATCTACTCCTGGTGCGAGTACGTAATCCAAAGGTTTAGAACCTGCACGGTTAGAGAAGTCAGCCATCTTGCTATTTCTATCGACTGCTCCGACAGCAATTCCAAAGCTATGGGCATTTCTAGCTGGATAATCTGGTTGGCTAAGACCATCATTTCCTGCTGACATGACGACAACAACTCCTTTGTCTGTTGCATACTTAATTGCGTCATCAATTTCCCTGCTAGGAAACCAGCCGCCCGCGCTATAGTTAATGACATTAGCTCCATTATCAGCAGCATAGCGAATTCCAGCAGCAACATTAATCGAATTACCGAAACCAACTGTCGGCAAAACTCTCACAGGCATAATCTTGGCATCGGGGGCAACTCCTGTGATGTGAAAACCATTGCGTTCGGCCGCGATCGCACCTGCTACGTGAGTCCCGTGACCGAAAAGCTGACCATTTCTTAAAAACTTCTCGTCCATCGGGTTGTTATCACCAGACACAAAATCCCAACCCCGGATATCATCTACATATCCGTTGCGATCGTCGTCAATACCGTTATTGGGAATTTCACCCGCATTCTGCCAAATATTGGCATCTAAATCGAGATGGGTGTAGTCAACGCCGGTATCGACAACAGCTACAACAATCCCATTTCCGGTAATTCCTCCTTGCCAAACTTCCGGCGCATTTACCATGTCTCTTGCCCAATCATTCCGGCCCAAATTGGGAACTTCGGGGAACTTAACTGGACTGTTAAAAGCGCGGGCTACTGCTGCATTTGCATCCACTAAACCGTATCCGTAATTGCTGCTCAAACCAGTAGCAGGTGTTGCAGTAATATCCAGGTTGTAATTCTTATAGCCAGAGTAACTATAAACTCCGACATAGTAATCTCCGGGAGTCAGACCAAATAAATTTATCTCGCCGGATGCACCTGCTGAGGCATAGTCGCTGCCAAGAAGTTCACCAGAATCAGCCTTACCGTTGCGATTTTTATCTTGAATCAACTCGATTCCTGCCCCATTCACAGCGTTCATCCGCAAGCTTAAATCGCTATTGCTGTTAATAGTAAATCGGTAATAATCATCGTTGTCGTCAACTCCGACAAAATCATTTAAGTTGACGCTGCTGTTCTCAACGACACCAATATTGCGTGCAGTTGCTAAGGAGTTGCCTGGGTCTGATAAATTCAACTGATTAGCCGTTCTCGTTCCTGTTAGGGGATCTGTACCGGCAGTCATGGCATCTGAGTTCGATTGTTGTCGATCGGGAAATGTACCGCTAGCGGCTCGATCGTTGGCCCAGTAACTGAGGCTATCGCTGCTTTGGGCTACTACAAAATCTGCTATTTGTTGTTGTTCGCCGATCGCCATCGCTGTCAAATTATCACTGTCCAAGCCGTTGTTAGGGACGCTACCGTTAAATTGACTGGATGCAGTGAAAAAGTTAAGCCGATCGCTGTTACCAAAGGTTGTTAATGCTGCTGCGAGCTGCTGTGGGCGATCGCTTGCAAGTATACCCAGCGTACTTTCCATAAATTTGCTCCTGATAATTTGAGATTAACTTGTGTTGAGGGGAGATAATGCTTGATTTAAAATTAATTAACATTATTCCAGAGGCGAGATGAGCAGTCAATTCATAAATTCATTGCTTGAATTCATAAAAGTCATAAGCCTAGTTTCATAAAAGTCATAAGCCTAGTTTCATAAAAGTCATATTTTTCGGTCAGTTATGCCGTTTCAAGCTGAAGCTGTTGTTTTTCCGTCAAAACCATCGCTATGTGTTTTTCGTAATAGGCAGCTTCGTTAATGAATACAGGGAAAACAGTAGATTCTCCTGGATAGGGGAGCGATTCTCCCGTAAATGTGAGAAACATCGGTTCACCGGGATGCAAGGGTTCATAGTCTTTGAACTGAAGTTGGGGATGGATCGCGGCTTGCAATTCGCCTACTGAATTTCTGGGATAGTCTATTGAGCCGATCGCCTGATATACAGTTAAATGTGATGGTGTAGGAAGCGGTTTTCCCCGATTTTGTGCATCGAGATAATCGAGAATGGCGTGAACCAACATTTCGGTTTGCTGCAACTGACGGGCATTGACGACTCCCTGGGCGATCGGCCCAACTTCTATGGTGCAACCCAAAGCAGAGAGCGATCGAAGCATTGGGGCATCGTTACCGTAATGCTCTCCCAAACAAACTCGCACTGAGGCATCGAGCTCACTCAAATAAGCTAATAATTGCAAATTGAATGGATGTTTGCTAGATGGTAAAATTGTCAGCCCCATGTTGGCCGTTGTGCTGTGAAGGTCGAGGATCGCATCAACCCCTTGTTGGTTTTTCGGACATAGTTGGGCCCAGATTTCCTTAGCACGTCTGTCCTCGTAACCCATTAAATCTGGGTTAGACAAATCTTCCCCGGCAAAGCAACGGTTCAAATCGCGATCGATATAACGCCGATTGGACTTTACCGCTTGAGGATTAGCTAATAGAGTAACCACCTCAAAGCTCGATCGTTTCAGTAAGTCGGGAAATTGTTGAAACTTCTTAATCAGGTAAACCCCAGTCAACTCGTTTCCGTGGGTTCCTCCCACAACTGCAACTCGTCGAATTACGTGCGAAATCATGAATAATCCTCATTAAGCAATACTTAAATGGGTAGTTTGTGCCGAAATTTTTAACTCTTAGTTTCACGATAAAGAAGTTATTGCTATCTGTCAAATACTTGTTTGCATATAACAATATACTTAAAAAATATAGAATTTAAGATTAGTTAAAAAAGAATACAACTTTAAACCAGTGTTCCAAACCATGATAGTAATTATTTATTTCCAATCGTTCAATTCTAAAATTTAAAATCCTATAACCTATGGAACTTCGCCATCTTCGTTACTTCATTGCAGTGGCAGACGAACTGAGCTTTAGCCGCGCGGCAAAGCGATTGCACATTGCCCAACCGCCCCTAAGTCAACAAATTAAAGATTTAGAAACCCAATTGGGCGTGAAGCTATTCGATCGCAAAAGTCACCCGATTCAGCTAACCCCAGCAGGACAGGCGTTTTTAGAAGAAGCTCGCGCAACCTTGGTACAGTTAGAACAAGCGGTACATAAAACACAGCGAATTCATCAGGGTGAATTGGGCTATTTGACGGTGGGTTTTCCCAGTTCGATCGCCAATGGTATCTTTCCAGAGATGCTGCGAACTTTTCGACAGCGATATCCAGAGGTACAACTGATTTTGCAGGAAGAACACAGTGCTTCCCTAATTCAGAGGTTGCGCGATCGCCAGATTGATATCATTTTTCTCTATCTCTACCACGATATTTCTGAAGCCCATGATTTAGAAACGATGTCTCTCACGCAAGAACCACTTGTCGCCGTTTTGCCCAAAAACCATCCACTTGCAGCCCAATCCAAAATTTCGATTTTCGACCTAAAAGAGCAAGAATTTGTAATGCCCCTTCATCAGATTGTGGCTGGCTTATCTGAGGAAATTTACCATGTATGTTCGCAAGCAGGGTTTGTTCCTAAAGTTGCTCAAACAGCCGTCTTTATGGTCACAATTTTGGGATTAGTCGCAGGCGAAACAGGTATCAGCATTCTGCCATCTCACGTACAGAATCTTCAACGCGAAGGAGTGATATATCGTCCGATTCAGGAACAAATGACAACCACTCAATTAACTGCTGTTTGGCGGCACAATCATTCGTCCACCATTTTGCAGCAATTCCTCGATCTCATTAAAACCCTCTCAATTTATAGCAATCCTAAATGAATTGTGAGAAACAGGCACAGGTAAAAAGCTTTGAAAAGTCAATGAAATTAATCCTGAAAGAACAGCCGTAAGGTGTGCAACCTGCACCCTACATATATAGTAGGTTATTGGTAATTTCTAAAGAAGACAACTAACAAACCAGAGACAATCTCGTATTCCCCATTCCCAATTCCCCATCCCTCCGCTTCGCGCTCGCCCAATTCCCAATTATTATCCGTGCATTTCTCCACTCGGCATGATTGTACCGCGCAATTGAACTCCCGCTAAATTAGCAGTGCTCAAATCAGCCCTAATCAAATTTGTGCGGTGCAAAATAGCATCCCGCAAATCGGTTCTAGCTAGGTAAGCATCAGTCAAATCCGCTTCACTCAAATTTGCTTGATTAAAATTAGCTCGACTCAAATCAGCCCTCACCAAATTAGCTCGACTCAAGTCAGCCATAACTAAATTAGCATTGCTGAACTTAACATCAGGAAGAAATGCACCCTGCAAATTAGCGCCCGCCAATTCAGCATCAACTAACACAGCTCTTTCCAACCTTGCATTTGTCATGACAGCCCAAGAAAAATTTGTTTCTACCAAAGTTGCTTCAGTCAAAAATGCGCCATCTAAAATAGCTTCGCTCAAATTCGCCTGAGTTAGATTTGCTTCCCGCAGAGATGCTTCAGTCAAATTCGCTTGAGACAGATTAGCTTTAGTCAAATCTGCACCTAGCAAATTGACGCCCCGCAAATCTGCACCTTGCAAATTTGCACCCCGCAAATTTACACCCTCAAAAATTCGCTGCTCCTTCCGCAAATTTGCGCCGCGCAAGCAAGCGCCGCGCAAGTCTGCTGCTTGCAAATTAACGCCTCGCATATCTGCATCGCTCAAATTTGCATCGATAAAAACTGCTAAGGAGATGTTGGCATTGCGAAAGTCTGCACTTTGCAAAGTTGCTCCGTGGAAGTCTGCATCGGACAAATTTGCTCCGCTCAAGTTGGCCTGATTTAAGTTAGCACCGCACAACTTGGCATTAGTTAAATTTGCGCGTTGAAGGTTGATTCTGCTCAGGTACGACATCGTTAAGTTTGCACCCCAGAGGTCAGCACTGGTTAAATTGACACCAATTAAATCCGCACCGCTCAGGTAGACTCCTCTCAGATTCATACCTTGAAAATCTAGTTCTCCTGATGTATATCGCCTTAAGATTTCGCTGGCATTCATATTTTTTTGTTTTGATTTTGGGTAAAATCTGCTATTGTTATAATTCTTGAATTTCAGTCTTTGCTTTGCAGACTTAGTTTGTGCAACCCAGACATTAATCTGGGCATTTAATCAGCTTGATTCACAAATTCTTGAGTCCACGCGACTGTTTTGTTACTTAACTGCCGCCCGTGAATTTTCACGTGAGTCAGAAATTTTGATTTTAAAGTACACAGTTTCTTGTGAATGTATGTAGCTGTCGTCTCTTGGTTTGGTACTTCGGCGGAATCCAGAATAACGTGCAGCCAACCGTCTTTAAATCCCGCTGTAGCAGTAATTCCTTTAGGCTGTAGCAATTGATTTATCAATAGGGCGATCGCCTTTGGTTTGCCTTGTTTTGCCATTTCCACAAGCTGATACTGATTTGGCTTCTGGCTAGAGTTTGGCAGCTCTGTTGCTGAAATATTTTCGGCAAGATTCTCCGAGGTTTCAGAAGTAGATATCCCGCTTTCTTTTAACTCCACTTCCCTCAGAATTTCCATTAATTTGTCTGTGAATCCCTGAACTTTTCCTACATAATCTTTGAGATTTTTATATTTCCAGTACAAACGCTCCTCTGCACTTTCCGTAGAAAATTTTCCGTTCAAAGCTGCTTCTAACTCGCTGAATATTTTTTCTATTTGCGCCGTTGCTGAGTTAGCACTTTCACTGACTAATCCTTTCATTTCTTCTTCCAATCCCAACTTGCGTTTGATGGAATCGCTAATATTTATAGTAATCGGAGCTGCTCGCTCGTAACTTTCTATAACTGTGGGCGTTTCTGAAACTGGCAATGTTTCAACAAATTCCTCTCGGAAATTGGCACTAGAATTATTGCTGCTGGTTTCGGGTTGTTTAAACTGTACATTTTCTGCTATTTCCGGCACTAAGCAACTCTGTTCGGGGTCATAGTGATAGTGAGTTGGAGCAGCTTGAATGATGTGAGTAATATCGCCCGCTTCAAAATAATCGCTGCGCCTCTCAACTGGCTCATTCTCTTCATAAAAACTGTTGTTTAAATGGGTCCGATCGTCATCTTCAGTAGCGGAATCTTCGGTTTCGTCTTGTTCTTCCTGCGGCAATTTTGCGTAACAAGAATTCATCGCTTTGATAATCACGCTAGCGGCTTGGTCGCATTCGTCTGTGTTGTCGAGACTGCCCGCAGTTCTGTACAACTGAGATTCGAGTTCGGCTAGGCTGCCGCAGACATTAAACAGTTGTCGCAGCAGATTGTCAAGTTCTTGGGTTTTTAGCAGCAACCAGTCGCGCTCGCTAAAAGTAAAAAGGTGATAAAGAGTAGAAAAAATGAGGATTTTCGCCCTCAGCGGATTGGTTTGCTGCAAGATTTTTTGTCTGACATCAAATAGATTTCCCGCGTTTCTTTCGTTCGATTCCTCTGGTGGCAGTTCTGAACTGAAGTGTTCGTCAAAGGCAGGTGCTTGGGAACCGCCAAAATTAGATATGTTTGTTTCTAATTTTGTGAAATCTTGGTATTCGTAAAGCCGGCTCAGTTGGCAGACGATTTGATCTGTCATTAAAGCGTACTCGGTTTTTTTATTGACCTTGGCAACTAGACTGTTTAAAACTGCTTCAATATCTTCTAACCTGTTGTATTTACCGCAGATTTCTTCAATTAAACTCCTGACATCGGCGCTGGCGAGTTTGGTCGGATCGTTTTCCCAACACTCTTTACAAGCAAAAAATATGATTTTTTTTATGCGCGAGAGATTGATGTCTTGTTCTAATTCGCGAACAACTTCATCTAAAATAGATAAAGCTTGCATAGTTTTCCTCCCCAAAGAATACCCTGTTAGTCGATTTTAGATTTGAGATTTTAGATTGACTTGCAGCGCCGTGAATTTGGGAACCCGAACAATGGTCTAAAATTGTGCGAGCATTCACGACGATTGTCGGGGGTTTGTTTTCGTTTCTTGCGGGTCAGCAAGAAATAATAAAATTATATCACATTTAATCGATGCAAGACTTTGATGCGATCGTCATTGGTAGCGGTATTGGCGGCTTAGTCGCCGGCTCGATGCTAGCTCGCTACGGGAAGCGGGTACTCGTCTGCGAGAGCCACACCATAGCGGGCGGGGCGGCTCACAGCTTTTGGCGCGGGGGATTTCACTTTGATTCGGGGCCTTCTTTTTATTGCGGTTTGAGCGATTCGCAGTCGCTGAATCCTTTGCGGCAAGTCTTGAATGTGTTAGACGAATCGATCGCAGCAATTGCCTACGATCCGCTGGGCCATTACCATTTTCCTGAAGGAAGTTTGCCAGTTTATGCTAATGCGAGAAATTACTTAGATGCTGTAGCTAAATTCACACCGCAAGGCGCTAGAGAATTGCAGCAATTTCAACAAAATCTATTAGTTTTGTATGACGCTTTGCGTGGAATTCCGGCTTTAGCCCTGAGATCGGACTGGCAGTTGATACCTGTGTTGCTGTCTCGGTACTCGCCTGCTTTGCTGAAGCTGTTACCGTCCGCCGGGGCGATCGGCAGTTCGGCTGGTACACTAATGGATAGAGACGTGCGCGATCCTTGGGTGCGGCGTTTGATCGATTTGGAATGTTTTTTGCTGTCGGGTTTGAGGGCCCACGAAACTGTCGCGCCAGAAATCGCTTTTATGATTGGCGAACGATCGCGAGTGGCGATCGAATATCCTGTAGGAGGCAGCGGTGCGATCGTCGATGCCTTAGTTCGAGGCTTGCAGCGGTGGGGAGGAAAATTGCGATTGGGAGCACCCGTCGAGCAAATATTAGTTGAATCCGGCAAAACCACGGGAATTCGCTTGCAAAACGGCGAAATTATCAGCGCCCCAATTGTTATTTCAAATGCCACGGTTTGGGATACTTATACAAAGTTACTGCGGCCTGAGGATTTGCCGGCAAACTACCGAAAAACCGCCTTGTTAATACCAGCAATACACAGTTTCATGCACCTGCATTTAGGAATTAAAGCCGAAAACCTCGAAGGATTGACCGGCCACCACGTCGTAGTTCACGACAGCAAAATTGACATTACAGTACCCGGAAATACCTGCATGATTTCGATTCCTACAGTGTGGGATCAAACTCTAGCGCCGCCCGGACATCACGCCATTCACGCTTATACATTGGAACCTTACGCAGGTTGGGAGTACGGCAATGGTTATCAGGAAAAGAAACAAGAGCGATCGCAATCTCTGTTCAAAGCTTTAGAAAAAATTATACCGGATTTGCGATCGCGAATAGTCTTAGAGTCGATCGGCACACCGCTAACCCACGCCCGATATTTACGCCGGTATCAAGGAACCTACGGGCCTGCAATCGCCGCCGGAAAAGCCACATTTCCAGGGCCGCAAACCCCAGTCAAAGGCTTGTATCGGGTGGGAGACAGCACCATGCCGGGAATTGGCGTTCCCGCCGTCGCAGCGTCGGGTATTTTGTGCGCCAATACCTTGGTAAATTCCGATGTGACTGCACAATTTCTGTAAACTAGCGGCAACAAATTTGTAGTGAGGACTTTAGTCCTCTTTAAAATTATCAGAGGACTAAAATCCGAAGGAGCGAACACTTTATCCACCAGCGGCAAAACTGCCCATAATTGCGATCGACAAAGCCAAACCGGGCAACAGCAACACTACTAACATCAAAGCATCGTGCGAACTCATAACTTTCTCCTAATACCAACGTTCGATATCCTATCACACGCGCCCAGATTTCGCCAGGTTCTTAACAATTAAAACCGACATATAGATTCAGGATTGACAGGACAAATCTTATTCACAATCGGATTCCCGCGCAAGTCAAGCGCCGTCAACCTTTGCAAAGATTGCAAAGAACCGATATCAGAAATTTGATTGTTGTACAAATCGAGCAAAAATAAGTTATTCAAAGCTTGCAGCGCCCCAGCATCGGAAATTCGATTGTTAAACAGATAAAGTTGAGTCAAATTAGTTAACGATTTCAGCGGACTGATATCTGATATTTGATTGTTGCCGAGGTTGAGTTCAACTAAATCTGTTAAATCTGCCAAAGGACTAATATCGGAAATTTGATTTTGGAATAAAACCAGTTTTTTTAAGTTAGTTAAATTTTTGAGCGGAGTTAGATCGGATATTTTATTCTCAAACAAAAACAGCGTCTGTAGATTGCTCAAAGAAGCCAGCGGGCCGACATCCAATATTGTGTTTTTGTAAAGATAGAGAATTTTGAGTTCAGTTAAATTTGCTAAGGGAGCGAGATCCGAAATTTGATTTGTGTAGAGAATCAGCGCCTTTAACTTAGTTAAATTTTTCAAAGAACTGATATCGGATATTTGATTGTCAAACAAGACAAGTTCGGTAAGATTAGTTAGACTGGCTAAGGGACTGATGTCTGATATTTGATTTGTATCTAGAACCAGTCTCGTCAGATTAGTGAGAGATGAAAGCGGGCTGATATCTGATATTTGATTGACATCCATTACCAAAGTTTTCAGCTTGGTTAAAGATTGCAGGGGAGTGATGTCAGATATTTGATTGCTGTCGAGGATGAGACTGGTAAGTTGAGTAAAAGATGAAATAGGACTGATATCGGTAAGTTGAACTTGTTTGAGGTTGAGTTCTGTTATACTAGAAAGCAGTTCGTTAGCTCGATCGCACTCGGCAGTATCTGATATTTGCAACAGTATATCTACGGTATGTTTCGCACCGGGAGAGAGGTTTTCTTTGTGCTTGCACCAATCGAGAAAATTACTGTAAGTTGTTGTCATGGAATTTGATCTAGCCTTTCAAGCTCTCATATGAGGTACTATCGGGGATAGGGCATGGGGCATGGGGCATCGGGCATATCTCACCACGCTTGAGAACCGCTATATTTCGGATTTTAGATGTCATTCCTGAACGCATCAGTACCTTCAAAATATAGTTTTCTAAGGTTCGTAGTGGGATTAATCGATCGCACATAACATAAGTCTTAGATTTGGGATCGGTATAGCAACTATTTTAAATTTGTGAATTAAATTTTTGGCAGATTTTGATAATTTTTAGTAAAAATTGTGTAAAGTAATCTTAACAGCCTTAATTGTATCGCATTTCGCAGAAAAAAAACACCAAATTATGACACCAGAACTAATTTTCAATGCAGGTAATCTGTTTGTTTTACCTTTCTGGGCAATTATGATTTTATTGCCCAACTGGGGAATTACCCGAAAAGTGATGAATTCCTTAATTCCGTTTGCGGTGCTCGCCCTGTTATACATATATTTGTTTGGCAGCAGCCTGACTGCGGAAAATGCGGCGGCTTTGTCCAATCCCAAGCTGGCAGATATTGCTAAGTTTCTGGGGGAAGAAACGGCGGCGGCTACGGGATGGATTCATTTTTTAGTGATGGATTTGTTTGTGGGGCGGTGGATTTATTTGGAAGGACAGCGCACAGGAGTTTGGACGGTTCATTCTTTGGCTTTGTGTTTGTTTGCCGGGCCGATGGGATTGCTTTCTCATATTGTAACTGCTTGGATTACTGAAAAGTTTTTCCCGAATTCTGAGGCGGCGGCAACTGTTACTCCGTCGGTTTAGTTTCTTCGCCGGAAGCCGCACAATTTACTTTCATGTTGCTGTCGGGATGGATAGTATTTTGTAGGGTGTGGCGCTAGCAGCGGTGGAGTTTGTCGCCAAGTACAAAGTCAATCGGTGCGCCGCGAACATCCTACAAAGCAGACAATATTGCATTCATCGCACTTGAGGAAATTATCTGCGTTCACCTGCGTTAATCAGCCTAACATCTGCGGTTTCCCAATCCAAAACTCAGGCAATTTAAATCCAGTCAACAGAAGATTAAGAAGTGGCTAGCGGCAGCACTAAACGGGCGACAATTAAATTATTTTCTAACATTTCTAAAGATAAGTTTCCCCCCATTAAGCGTACCGCTCGCTGACAAATTAAGAGATTTTGGACGATCGACCTATGTGGCGAAACGGCCAGTATATCGGGTTGACAACCGTCGTTGAAGGCAGCAATTAACTGTCTGTCGCACTTTCGGCCGCTATCGATCACAGACAATTCTAGCAAATCTTCCCGCAAAACTGCGGAGCGAATCTCAATCTTGTCCCCAACAGAAGAGCGCCGGCAAGCCACCGCCAGCAATTCGCACAGGATTAAATCGAGCTTGAGGCTGTCGGCGCGAACGCTCAAAGTCTGGCCAGCAGGCAGCGACACAGCAGCCTCTGTGTTGACTTCCAGCAAGACTTGCGACTGTTTGAGGGCCGCGGCCGAGCGATCGATCGATCGCCTCAGCCAAGCGCTCACAGACACCGCATCTTGTGCGAATTGCAGCCGCCACGGTTCCTGTTTCAGCATCAAATGAGTTGACCCCAAAGCATTACCCATTTGTCGCAAAACCTGTTGGTAGCGCAAAGTTTTCAGAGCATCCTTTTGTTCCTTCGCCGACTGCAAAATCGACTGGCTCAACTCCCCCAACTCCTTCACCCCCGCTCCCACAGTCCGGTAAAAATCCTCGAAACGGCGCAGCTTGTACCAGTTGAGCATTTCCAGATCCAACCGCTGCGACTCAGCGGCAGATTGCACTGCCAAATACCTGTGCCACCAAGCCAACTGAGATACCATCGACCTCAGTAAATTCACGGACAACTCCGACCACTCGCGGCCGCCAGCGTCCGCAACCACCACAATGCCCGCCGGAGCGTGTTCTGGGGCTGTCTGCAGCGCCACCGCCATAATTTCGCCAATTCCCGGACTGCGGAGCCACCGCTTCGTCGCCAGGGGGACTTGGCTCAGGTTCAGTTGCAGCAAGCCTCCCCGCGCCAGGGTTTGCTGGATCAAAGCATCTGTTTGCACGGGAATCACGGCATCGGGATTGAGGGCAAATACGGGATTTGCAGCTACTGCTGCGGCGATGGAACCCGACTCCTGGCCCGGATGCCAAGTAATTATGGCTACTAAAGGACAGGAAATTGTCTGGGAAACTTGTCGGGCAAAGCTACGATCGAGCTTTTGCCGCGGCAACTGTGGGAAAATCACCGGCGAAGCAGATTTTTGTTGCCCGAATTGCTCCTCGCCTGAATGCTGCAAAACCGCTAAACCAGATTCGATCGATCGCCAGAATTGCTGATATTTGTCGATTTGGGAACTTTGCTGCCAAGAGTGCAAAATTAATCCTAGCTGTTGGCTGACTACCTCAACTAATTCTCGCTCCGCGCGCTTCCAAGTACGAGTGGCGCTGTGCCCGACAACCAGCAAACCCTCGATAGAGGTTTGATTTTCGACGGGCGACTTGGGATTGCCGTTTTCGGACTTTGCCTTTTTCCCCCTAGTATTCGATGCCAAAAGCGATCGCACCCCCGACTCCGCCAGCACTTCCCGCCAAGCCCCCAACCGCCCGTCTTCCTCCCAATTTTCGATCGCCAGAGGTTCCCCGCACCCTTGCAGCAGCAGCCTGTCAGCCGCATCGAGGGAGTTGAGCGGCGAGGGCACGTGCCTGCGGTTGCGGGGCAGATTTTGGCAGACAATTTCAAAGCGATTTTGTTCTTCGCCGTACAGCAGCAGCAAAAAGTATTCGCATTTGAGCCGAGAGCACAACTTTTCGGCAGTATTTTTCAAAGTCGCCTCCCAGTCAGCATCGCTGTAGATGGCGCGAGCAATGCCGGCGGTTAAATCTCGATCGAGCTCTGTTTGCTGAATTTTTTCCTCCATCTGCGACAGAGGAGCGATCAAAGCCACTAACTGCGCCGCTCCCCGCAGGTAATGTTTTTCATTGTCCAACCAAATCCGGGGCTCCGTCGCTTCCACTGCCAAAAACCCCAACAATTCGCCTTCGGAAACAATCGGCGCAGCCAACAGAGAGCGAGCGCGGATTTGCTGCATCAACCGCCCCGTCAGCTCAGTTTTTAGAGAACTGTGAGATTCACCGATCCAAACCATTTGTTCCCCAGTCAAAGCCTGATAAAATTCGCCCAAGTCTTGAACAGTGATCCCCGAAGCCGGTCGCTTGGGCCCCAAACCCGGAGACACTTGGCGGTTGCTGACTCTGCGCCAAAAATAGCGCCTCTCTGCCTCGAACCAATAAACATTAGTCCGCGCCGGCTCGATAAATTCATGGGCTTGTTCGACTACCGCTTGCAAGTATTGGTCGATCGTTCGCAATTGGCGCAACTGCGAAATCAGCGGTAATAAAGACTCATCCGGGCGTTTGACTTGTTGTCGCTGCCAATCTTTTTCTATTTGATAAATAGCAGTTGCCAGGGCTCCAAAGACGATCGCCAACTGCGTTTTTTCCTCCGACTTTGGCGACGCTCCCCACCGATCTGTCCCCAGCAAAATCACGCCGTAGCAGCGGTCTTTGTAGCGGAGCGGAAACAGAGTCGTGCCTTGAACGTTGAAAGTTTGAGCTGCTTTGCGCCATTCTCCGGCTCTATTTTCCGATCGCAAATCCGGGACTTCCACCGGCCGGAGTTCAATCACCACTTGTTCGAGCAAATCCCCCGGATTCAGGGAAAACCGCTGTTTGAGAAAAGACAAATCGCCGTTAGGAGTCATGCCGCCTTTCCCGAACAATCGGTGAGCCTGTCGATCGTACAACCCGATCCAAATCAACCGCCAGTCAAATTCCGCTTGCAAGTAACCGAGCGTGGTTTCCAGCAGCACCTCAACATTCTCCTCTTCTCGCAGAGTTTGGAGAACGCGATCCAAGCTGGCAATTTGTTCGTCTAAATCCTTCGATCTTTGCTGATGCCCCATTTCCCAGATTCCCCACACCTTTGTCCAATTTCAAATTACCAACTTAAAAAAATTAAAAATTAAAATGAAAAACAATCAACCTATAATATAATCGTCTCAATTATGATGATTCAATCTCAAACATTAAATAAAGTCGATCGCAAGTGGAAGTAAAAATCTCCGCTTGATTGTCGTCGGCTTTAGAATATTTTTATTTCCCTTCTAATTTCTCATTTGTCAAGTGCCCCAGGATAAGTCATTGGATATATATCGATCGAGCGTGCGCCCGCTGTTGTTTTCCGTATTGAAAACCGACGCCGAGTGGCTGCACAACCGCACTCTCCAAATTCTCGAACTCGCAGCCAGAACCCAGTCAAACCCAGCAACCAGCCAAATGCTCTGGCGATTGCAAAAATCTTTAGGAGTGCAAGATTCTCGCCTCGAACAATCGAAGTGGGGAATAAGCTTCAAAAACCCTGTCGGCTTGGCCGCCGGATTTGATAAAAACGGCCAAGCAGCAGACATTTGGGCAAATTTTGGCTTTGGCTTTGCCGAAATGGGTACAGTCACCAGCCAAGCGCAGCCGGGAAACCCCAAACCTCGCTTGTTTCGCTTAGAGGCTGACAGCGCGGCCCTCAACCGCATGGGCTTTAACAATCAAGGAGCAGCAGCAATGGCAGCCCGGTTTGAGGCTTCCCAAAAACAGTCAAAATCCGAGGCTTCGCGTTCCATGCCTCAGTCACCTTACCCGATCGGCATCAATCTCGGTAAATCTAAGGTAACACCGTTAGAGGAGGCAGCAGCCGATTATTTGGAGAGTTTTAAGCTGCTCAAAGATTGGGGGGATTATTTTGTAGTCAACGTTTCATCTCCGAATACGCCGGGATTGCGATCGCTCCAAGATGCTGCTGGGCTCAGCACAATTTTGGAAATTTTGCAACAAGAAAATCGGGGAATCAAGCCAATTTTAGTCAAGATTGCGCCGGATTTGGAGATGGAGGATATCGCATCAATCCTCGACTTAGCAAAAACCTACCAACTAGCAGGAATTATCGCCACAAATACAACCATCCGCCGCGACGGATTGAAAACCCAAATATTGCCAAAAACCGGGAAACCCATCGGCGAAGAAGCAGGCGGAATTAGCGGAATGCCAGTGCGGGAGCGATCGACAGAAGTCATCCGATTCATCTGGCAATATACAAAAGGCGAACTACCAATAATTGGAGTTGGCGGCATTTTCACCGCCCGAGATGCTTGGGAAAAAATCGCCGCCGGCGCGAGTTTAATTCAAGTCTACACCGGCTGGGTTTACGAAGGCCCTGGGATGGTGCGCCGAATTTTGGAAGGTTTGCTGCAAAAATTAGATGAAAAAGGATTTAATTCGATTTCTGAAGCCGTTGGCTCGGAAAATATTAAGTAGTGTCCAAACGGGTTTTGTTCGCACCAACCAAACATCTTGCAGTGCGATCGTCCCAAGCAAGTCGGCGTGAATGCGGTAACGCCGGAAAAGTGTTGCGAGTAAAGCCTCCTACCTTAATTGCTTTCGTTGCTCTCAAGAGTAGCGGGGGCTGTTTTGAATAATACCAACACAGTTGAGAACGCAAAAAAACCGGTGTTTACGAAAAATCCACGATCCGATCGATGGTTGACGCAGAAACCGGGTTTTTGACCCCGCCTGCATTTGAAACTGTAAAAGTAGAGGCGGTTGGCTTTAGTAAATCTACCTAAAGGAAGATTCTAGCCGACACAAAACTTTAACAACTTCCACCTGCTGAGAGATACTTCTTTGTCTGGTTTTGATTTAAATTTTTTTAAGTAGTAACGATCGCAATTTTAGCAATTAAAAATATGATTTTTTACTTGCTGTTTGCCGGATATTAACCTAGGAGATATTGATGACAATTGCAATTAGAGACGACCTGACTTACATTTTGCTCAAACAGATCGGCAGCGGCAACGGTCAGGGAGAGTCGGGAATTAGGAAAGCAGCCGAAGAATATGTCGGTCGAGAAGTGGCAGAAGCCGAATTGCTCGGTCACTTGGACTACCTCAACCAAAAAGAATTTATCAAAGCGGAGTTTAGCGGAGAGCCTTACGGAGGAACTGAGTTATTGCCGCCTTTAGTGGCATTTCAAAAAGCAGATTTAACCGAAAAAGGTCGCAAAATGTTGCAGAAAATGGAGACGAATCCTCCTAAGTCTTTGCATCAAGAAGGATCGGCAGTTCCGATCGCCTCTAAGGATATGCCCTTTTTAGAAAAAGTGATGCTCAACGGTAACATGGAGGATATTTTTGATGCCCGCGATATTACCGAATTGGTGTACCGGACAATGCGGGATTTGATGACAACAGAAGCCAGCGATCGCGTGGAAGCCGAACTCCATACAGAAGTTTTGCCGGCGACGGACGACAAAACCCTGCAAAAAGAAATAGCAGAGCTCTGGAAAGATACGAATCCGCTGGTGGGATTGCTGAGCCGGGTACGTCCGCCTTGGCAAGGGCCTGCACCTTTCGTCATCGATTCCAACTTGTTTATTTTTCGGGTGGAACAAGAAGGCGGACTGCCTTCTGGGGTAAAACCGGAAACTGCGATCGCCGCCGTATTTTCGGCAACCAAGGATGAGTTGTCCGAGGAACGAATTCAGGAAGTAGCGGGCTTTTTGCCGGACAGAATTCGGGAAATTTGGCAGTCGGCTTAACCGAATATTTTCGAGTATTAATACTTATAAATCGGGTTGAGCAACCAGCATTCTGTGCGTAATGCCAGAAGCTTGTCTTGTCAGCCCGGTTTCTGTGCGCCTGCAATTAGTTCGATCGAGAGCAATCAAAGTCCGAGATGGATCTGGAGTTCCATTTCTGTCGATCGAACCTTGTAATTGCTTGCTGTGAGAAACCGCGTTTTTTACCGAAATTTTTCGGCAACTCAGAACGATCCCCAAAAACCGATTTTCTTGATTTGGCGTTGAATAAATCCCCCAGACGCAGCGAAAGTGTTGTATTGTATAATACAGGGCGAGTTGACACAGCAGCTCGCAAAAATGCTGTCAACAGCCGGAGATCAAAAGGGATGGCCCGCGCAAAAGTTAGACCAATGTCAAGATCGACTCTCGAACAAGAAATCTTACTCAATCGCATTACTAATCGCATTCGCAACTCTCTAGAATTGCAAGAGATTTTGACGACAACGGCGCGAGAAATCCGCAGTTTTTTAGGGAGCGATCGGGTAAAAGTTTATCGCTTTGAAGCAGACGGTAGCGGCGAGGTGATTGCTGAGTCGATCGACGGCGACAATTTGCCATCTCTGTTGGGTTTGCGCTTTCCTGCCGGCGACATTCCCCAAAGCGCCCGCGAAATGTTTGTCAAAGCGCGGCAGCGAGTGATTGTAGATATCCAATTGCAGCATCAAACAATTAATCGGTTAGACTGTCCCGAAACCGGCAAAACTTTACCTGTTGAAGATATTCGCTATTCTCCTGTAGACTCCTGTCACGCTGAATATCTCAAGTCTATGGGGGCGCTTTCTTCTCTGACGGTGCCGATTTTGCATCAAAATCAGCTTTGGGGGTTGTTGGTTTGTCACCACAGCCAACCGAAACGGTTTAGCGATCGAGAATTGAAAATGGTGCAGTTGCTGGTGGATCAGCTTTCCATTGCCATCGCCCAATCTTTTCTGCTAACTCAAGCCCGACAGCAAGCCCGCGACGAAGCCGTTGTCAACCAAATTAGCAGTCTGCTGCATTCTCCTCTGGAACTAAACGAAATTCGGCAAGCAGTTCTCGAACAAACTGTCAAGCATTTGCGCGGTTCCGGAGGGCGGCTGTACATTGCGGCCGAGTTTGGCGATCGGCCAGCTAAACTTTATACCTGGGGCCAGCAGCCTTCGGAGTGCGACTTGGAACTCAGCGAGTTTTGGCAGCAGATCATGGGGTTTGCCAACCAAGACGAGGGAGAAAAAACTGCAGGTAATACCAGCCAATTAGGTGTTTTTCCCAAGTTATATTCCGAGCATTACAGTTCAATTGACACAAATTTTTCTAATTTAATTGTACCGCACTTGTACGCGATTTCCGATATTTCTCAAGAACCTCAACTCAAATCTTTATCTGCCAACTTTCTGGAAGCTGACATTCGGTCAGTTTTGGCAATACCGCTGCAATACGGCCAACAGTGCATCGGCTGTCTCACCGTTTTTCGCAGCCCCGTAGAAACCGAAATTTGGTGGGCTGGAAATTGCAGTTCCGACGCGCGGAACGATCGTCCCCGACAGTCCTTTGCAGCTTGGAAAGAAATCAAAATCGACGAAGCTCAAAAGTGGAGCAGCGACGAACAGAAGCTTGCAAAAGCTTTGGGAACTCACTTGTACATGGCCGCCATGCAGAGGCGCGTCGAGGCGATGATCCGACATCAAGCTTCTCACGACCAACTAACAGGTTTAGCGAACAGGTTGCTGTTTAATGAAAGGCTGTCTTTAGCTTTAGCTAACGCTCACCAAAACGCCGAAATGCTGGCGGTGATATTTTTAGATTTGGACAGATTTAAAAATGTTAACGATACTCTCGGACACCCCGTGGGCGATTTGTTGCTGCAAGGCGTATCTCGGCGTTTGACTAGCTGTTTGCGCGTAGGAGATTCGCTCGCTCGTTGGGGCGGCGATGAATTTACCGTGCTGCTGCACAATATCAACAGCCCTGAAGAAGCAATTAAGGTTTGCCAGGAAATTATCCACAGTTTGAGCAGTCCTTTTGATTTTGACGGGCTGGAGCTTTATACTAAGGCTAGCTTGGGAATTGCTTTGGCTCCTTACGACGGAGAAGATGCAGAAACTTTGCTAAAAAATGCTGATGCTGCGATGTACAGAGCCAAGCAGAAAGGTCGGAATAATTATCAGTTTTACACGCGGGCGATCGGCAATCAAGTCTCCGAAGAACTTAACTTAGAAAATCAGCTTTACAAAGCTCTGAAAAACTCAGAATTTGTGCTGTACTACCAACCGCAAATAAACTTAAAGACTGGCAAAATAGTCGGCCTGGAAGCTCTGATTAGGTGGCAGCATCCCGAACGCGGTTTGATTGCTCCCAATCGATTTATTCCCTTAGCTGAGGAAACAGGATTTATCTGTCAAATAGACGAATGGGTGATGCGAACTGCTTGCTTGCAAAATCGAGCGTGGCAGTTAATGGGATTGCCGCCGATGCGGATAGCTGTGAATTTATCAGGCCGCCAGTTTATGCAGCCTAACACGGTACAAACCATCGCTAAAATTTTGTCAGAAACCGAGTTAAAGCCGGAGTATTTGGAAATAGAAATTACTGAGAGCATTGCGATGACCGATGTAAATTTTACGGTGTTGGTATTGCGGCAGTTGCAGCAAATGGGAATTCACATTTCTCTGGACGATTTTGGCACCGGTTATTCTTCTTTGTGGTCTCTGAAAAACTTTCCGCTCAATAATTTAAAAATAGACAAATCCTTCGTGGCAGATTTGCTCAACGGCAGCAGCGGTGCTACGATCGTAAAAGTGGCGATCGCCCTGGGACAGGGCTTGAATTTAAAGGTGATTGCAGAGGGAGTAGAAACAGCAGAACAGTTGGCATTTTTGCAGTCGCTGCAATGCGAGATGGGTCAAGGTTACTTCTTTAGCAAACCATTGCCGGTGGCTGCCGTAACCGAATTGTGCCTGGAAAATCAACGGGGTAAAATAGGTAGTTTCAGGTAGCAAGGAGGAATAGCCCTATGGTGTGTCTAACACATAAAAATCATCGGGCGTTGCTGAATACAAATATGAATTCAAGATTTTCCAATTGCTATAAGCCAAGTATGGTGAGCTTTGTAATATCAAGCAAAAAGTTGATTCATACCGTGACTTTTTTTTTACCGCAGAGGGCGCAGAGGGCGCAGAGAGAAGAGGGAACGGAGGTATTATGGTAATGTCCAATCCAGTACAATCAGCACCCTCGAATTTCTCTCCCCTTTCTCTGATTCCTCTGTGT
>NZ_JADEXD010000115.1 GCF_015207285.1 Tychonema sp. LEGE 07203
CTGCTTCTCCCCGCGCCCCGGCTCTCACAATCTGCAGCAGTTTATTTAACATTAGTTGCAGCTTGAGAACTCGGCGGCGCAATATTAATTAACGGCAAAGTTCCGCCTCCTCCCATTACTGTCGGAAACTGGCCGTTCCACTTTTCAATCGCTTGCTGCTGCAAAATTTCTGAAGTTAAAGTTTGCCGCTGCAAGCGTTGAGCCTCGGCTTGACCTTTAGCGCGGTTAATTTGGGCTCGAGCATCTTGGGTTGCTTTTTTAACTGTAAATTCTGCTTGTTTGGCTTCTTGTTCTGCTATCTGTTTGGCTTCGATGGCCTTGCTAAATTCTGGCGAAAAGCCAAAATTTATTAACGAAACATCTCTGACGATGACGCCGTAAGGTTCCAAACGCTTTTTGAGGCTGCTGTCGATTTCTGTTTTTAGTTCCGTCCGTTTAGTGATAATTTCTTCGGCTGTTTTTTTAGAAGTTGCTGCTTTGAGAACTTCCGAAATTGCCGGACTCAGAATGCTGGCAACAATTTGTTCTTCATCTCCTATTTGTTGGAAAATTTGATTAACTTTTGCGGGATCGACATTCCAGTTGACTGCCAAATCTGTAGTAATGCTTTGCAAATCTTTGGATGCTGCCTCTGCTTTCGCATCTGTTTTTTGTACCCGCACGCTGAGAGTTTTGACAGAGGTAACAATCGGTAAAATCGGGTGGATGCCTTCATCTAAAATCGCGTCTTGAACTTTGCCGAAGCGCATCATTACGCCCCGTTCCCCTGGGCCGACGATGGTAAAAGGTTTTAAAATTAAGGCGGCGATGATGAAGACGATGCCACCGACGATGTAGAGAGCGAGGTTGTACCGAACACTTTGCCGGGTTTTCATGTGTTAATTCACCTAGGTTGTGTTACTGGATGTTAGTTTTTTATTCGCTATCTAAGATGATAACTTTATATTAATGATGCAACAACTCATAAATTCATTTATTTTATTCATAAAAGTCCTAGGAATTTTCCGATCGGAGAGCCTCTAAAATGCAAAAAGCATAATATTTGCGTTGGCTTGATGTTGTGATATTAATTATGGCACTTGTACCAGGCTGAATCTATTGATGAATAAATGTTTCAATATCTTGACAAGGGTGATAATTTGAGATTGAGAAGTGAATAGATAGCTCGATCGCTCTTTAGCAAACTATCAAAGGGCGCTGGAAGCTCAAAAGCTTTTGAGAAAGCTCAAAAATCCGGCTCGAACAAGTAATTTTTGTGAATTTTTAGAGAAAAATTGGAGGTTGGCGCTGGTGAAACCTTGGCGGGTTGTTGCCAGCAGCAGCGAAAAATTGAATTTCAGTCTGTAAAGATCGGAACTCTACTTGTTGAATGGGTCTGGGCCCGCCTTACTCGAGCCTTGCGGGTATAAAAAAGACTCCGTATATCAGTGGTGAATTTATAGCGACCAATGATAAAACTCCGAGATTAAAAATGGCAGAAAATAAGTTAAACTTAGATGAGAACGGTTAAATAAAGATGTCTAATGTGGCAGCGACACCCTTGGCCGGAGACAATTGAAGAGGCGATCGCCATTCAAGAACAGCTTCGGTCATTGGTGATTACCGAAAATCAACTGTCAACAGTTCGGTATGTTGCAGGCGTAGATGTCGGCTACGACAGTGCAGACAGCGTGTCGCTGGCGGCTGTCACAGTTCTGAGCTTTCCCGACTGGCAATTGCAGCAGTCTGTGATTCGCAGTCCTACAGCTTTTCCTTACGTTCCCGGTTTCCTGTCTTTTCCGGAGGTGCCGTCCGTCCTGGAGGCGTTAGAAAATATCAGTTTGAAACCAGATTTGATATTGTGCGACAGTCAACAAGGAATCGCTCACCCCCGCAGGTTCGGTCTTGCCTGCCATTTGGGAGTATTGACGGGAATTGGGACGATCGCAGTTGCCAAAACTCGATTTGTTGGAGAACATTCAGAAGTCGGACTCGAACGGGGCAGTTGGCAGCCCTTGCTGGAGGATCGATCGATAGTAGGGGCAGCGCTGAGGACGCAAACAGAGGTAAAACCGATTTATGTATCGATCGGTCACAGAATAAACTTGATAAGTGCGATCGAGTACGTCCTGCGCTGCACTCCGAGATATCGCTTGCCTAAAACAACTCGATGGGCCCATCGGCTAACAGCGAGATAACTGGCAAGCCCCGAAGGCACGAGTCGATTTGAGATTTGACTTGCAGCATTGAATCGGGGAGATGGCACAGGGGTCTAAAATTTAGATTTTTTTCGACTTCAGTCAGAAAGTCAAGTATCCGTTTGGGGACGGGTTCAAAAAAATGAAAAGTAAAAAGACAAAAAAAGCATCTGTCTTGGGACTTTTAATTTTTGAACAGTTGTCGCCCTGTGGAAAAATCCTCTGAGTCTACCGCCAGTCTGCTTTCGATTCCATCCTTCCAGCGAACTAAAGAATTACCATACCTGAGAAAGAGGTATAAAATTTGGGAGGTTTATACAATGATAGAAAGACAGTAAACTGCTTAAACTTTGGCGGCTCTAATTACAGTGCCAGGGCGTGAACTATTTTTAGTTCACATTTGTAAATTAGAAAATAGTCATTCTGCGAGTTAAACCAAGAGTTTAAATTTGTCTGATGGCGTTTGATAATTTACCGTCTGATATCTCACCACTGACTGGGAGTACCAACTACAGTGGGAGGCAAAGGCGCGATCGAGCTAAAAAATCAGAAAAAACACAAGGAGACAGTCATGGCTGAGAAAAGCAAACGCGGATTCGCTTCTATGGACGCCGAAAAACAGCGCGCAATTGCTAGCAAAGGCGGAAAAGCAGCGCACGCAAAAGGAACTGCCCACGAATTCACCTCTGAAGAAGCCAGACAAGCTGGTCAAAAAGGCGGCGAAGCTGTCAGCAGAAATCGCGAACACATGGCTCAAATTGGTCGCGAAGGCGGTCGGAAAAGTCGCAAGAGCGAAAGCTAAATCTCTTAAACCTTGGCCTGCTGTGAAACTAAAACAGGCTGGGGTTTGAGGAGGTGGGGCGATCGAATTCACCCAATCAGCGAATTCGACCGCCACCTTGAAAAACCGCAAATATTCCGCGCGCCGCTTCGCAACTGTCAAAAACCCGCTGCCGCGAGTTATTAGCAATCGCGGGCAAATCAAGAAGAAAGCGCAATTCGGGTGAAGAATTTTGCAGAAAAGAAAAGCTGGCAAGCTGCGCGAGTCAGCTTCTTAAAAAAAAGCAAATCAGAACACTAAAAGCCCCGAATATGGGGCTTTTTTGTAGATTTCTGGTTTTTTCCAAAACTTGCAGAAACCGCGTTTCTAGGCCGGAGGGGCGAACCCGCAAAGCCATCCTATAAGGATTGGTTTCTCAACCCAATTTTCCGATCGATAAGTTAAGATTTTTTATATATTCAGAAAACAATATAATCATGACAAACCAGCTCACTTTAACATGGACAGAGGCTGGGGTGCGTCAAACTCAGACGATTCAAAACGGACAGCCGAGCAAAAATTCGGGAACCGTGAGGCTGGGGCGCGATCGAGCCAAGTGCGATCTAGTATTATCGCATCAGAGCGTATCGGGGCTCCACGTCGAAATATTTTTTAATCAGGAATTGCAGGAGTATGCTGTGCGGAATTTGCGCCCCAGCAATCCGCCCCTGGTTGACGGAAAAATTCTCGCATCGGGCGAAGCAATATTGAGATCCGACAGCCGCATCCATTTAGGCCAAGTGCAAATCGATGTGGTGTCTGCGCCTGCGGTGCAGGTAGCCGCGCCGCAGACAGTTTTGCTCGAACCTGGGGTTGCAAGTTCTTCCCCGCCGACGGGGCCTTCAAAATATGGTTTGCAGTGTCCGAATTGCAGCCGTATTTCGCCTTACGCGCAGTTGAATGCGGGGTGTCCGTGGTGCGGTACTTCTCTGGCGGCGGCGGCGAGTGTGGTGCTTTCTCCTTAATGGCTTTTGATTTTTGATTTTTGATTGTAGCTAGATTTTGAATTTTTGATTTGAGACAGAGGCTAGGGCGATCGCCGATGCTAGGATCTGGTGCATCTGTGCTTTGCCTTTGAGGTGCGATCGCTCTCAAAAAAACATCCTTTGTGCGATGCCCCAGATGCTCCCGCTAGGATCGTAGCGTTTCCCCCAGCTCATTTTCGCTTCAAAATATCGCGAGTAAGGTACACCGAAGCCGCCAAAACTTAAATATATCCGCGCATTTGCCTTACTAAACCCGGTTTCTAGGGAAATATCGGGCCCAGCAACCAGAATAGAACTTACGCACGGGCGGTCAGAAACCGGGTTTTTTTACCAAAAGGCGCGTTCTCACCCAGAGTAAGGGCAAAAAACCCGGTTTCTTTGGTCTTAATGCGTAAGTTCTCAAGAAATCTACCGAACTGCGTAGTTTCTAGCTCCCCGTGCGTCTAAAACTACTAAAGTTTGTGATATCAGCTCTCATCTCAAATCAATTCCGGTTGCACTCATACATGATGTTAACTGTTAACGGTTAACAGTCAACAGTCAACAGTCAAGAGTGAATTTACTATTCCGATGAAGAGAGGATTTGATATCAAATCAGAGCCCTCAAATTCAAAAATCTTTGGTCAAAGAAAGCTCAAAGCCGACGGCTAATGTGTGAACTACCAGACGCTGACCACTTAAGTGGTACAGCGCTGGCTTCCTGATTCAACAGGAATAGCGTCCAACAAAACGGAAGTTTTGCCAGGTCGGCTTACATCCCCTTCACAGGCAGAAGCGCTAGTCCCTAACGCCAGAATCCGCAAGGCTTCATTTCTAATGTTTTTCGCTGCATTTACATCACGATCGTGGTGCTTACCACAATGCTGACAACTCCATGCTCTAATATCAAGAGTGAGATTATCAACTCGATTTAGGCATACATGGCAAGTCTTAGAGCTAGGAAACCATCTATCAATTTCAACGTATTGTTTTCCTTCACTCTGGGACTTGTACTCGAGCATCGTGCAGAACATACCCCAGCCAACATCACTAATAGTTTTGGCTAAATTATGGTTCTTTACCATGCCTTTGATGTTGAGATTTTCTACTGCAATAACTTGGTTTTCGTTAACTATCTTGCGGGATAGCTTGTGCAGAAAATCTTCGCGGCACCGGGCAATTTTGGAGTGGACTTTTGCCACCGCCAGTTTCGCCTTTTTTCGGTTCTGACTGCCTTTCTTTTTGCGAGAAAGCTTTTGCTGCTTGCGTTTCAAGTTTCGTTGGCGCTTGACAAAATGCTTGGGATTGCCAAACTTAGAGCCATCACTGGTAATCGCAAAATGAGTTAACCCGACATCAATGCCAATAGCTTTATCTACTGGGACTAACTCAGGCTGTTCTTTTGCATCGTCAATCAAAACAGAAACAAAGTGTTTGCCGTCTGGGTTGCGAGATACGGTAACGGTCTTGATGGATCCCTCAAAGTCACGATGTCGCCGACAGAAAACTAAACCAATTTTAGGTAAATTGATATAGTCACCGTCAAATTTGACATTTTGAGGGTAATTGATCGACTGCCTACTATGCTTGGCTTTGAACTTGGGTGGCATCGCCCTCTTGTCAAAGAAGTTTTTGTAGGCAGTAGATAAATTCAATGCAACCACCTGCAAGCATTGAGAATATGCCTCTTTCAGCCATTCGTATTCTTTCTTGAGTACAGGGAGCAAGCCTTGTATGTATGCTCTGGATAGTCCTTTTCCGGTATTCCAGTAAGTTTCTTGACATAAATTCAAAGCGTAGTTCCAGAACCATCTCGCACAGCCAAAAGACTTTGCAAGCAAGACTTCTTGCTCACTTGTGGGATAAATTCTGTACTTGTAAGCTTTATACATTTATCAGGAGCGCAGAATACCGATAAAATTACTATAGCGCACAAAAATGATTATTGATTCGCTGTCGCTCAATTTATTTTCTGACTCTTTTTCATCCCGACGCTCACCTTCGGTAGAGCGCGGGACTTGCCATTGGCATTAGTTAAAAAATCATCATAATGAATCCTCAACTCTTGCGCCTGCGACTGACTTGGACAGATACAGCTACGGGGGACTGTCGCTCCCCGATACTCGACTTGCCGATCGCCTTGGGACGAATTTTTGAAGCTATGCCCGCCACAATCAACGGGAAACGAGTTTCTCGAATTGCCCTCAGCAGCAGTCAAATTTCTCGCTTTCACGGAGTGATTGCTACCGAAGGCAACAGTATCGTAATTACTGACACCGGCAGCCGCAACGGTACTTTTGTCAACGGTACCCGCCAAACTCGGTGCGTGCTGGCCAACGGGGATATGTTGCAAATCGGGCCCTACGCGATCGGCATTTCATTTGCTGTTGATGCGGCAGAAATCCACTCTGTCAATTCTCACATTTTCTTTAACCCGCAGACCAATGGGCCAGACCCATCGATCGCGCCGCCAATGGTTTCGCCACATCCTCAAACAGCTAGTAGCGGAGAATTTCCGCCGATCGCCTTTTTGCAGGCGAATCAAATAACCATGCGATCGCTCCAATCGATGGGATTCCCCGTATTTGAAGTTGATTGGGCTGCTGTGGGCGGCGGTTTGGGCAGCTTTATTTGGGTGGATTTGCTGAGAATTTGCGGCGTGAAAGTCGATCGAATTGCAGTTTTGGGCATGGAAAGTCAGCCTTACGCCCGCTACCGCCGGTTGTGCCTAAATTCTCAAATTCCGCTGCGGGAACGGCTGCGATCGAATTCTGACGCTTGTCCAGACAACATTTGGGGCTGGCCTCCCTATGCTTTGCGGGAAAGTTGGCAGGAATTGCTGAAAGGGCGTTTGGGGATGTCGCTGAAGTTGATGTGGCAGGTGTTTGCGGAACCGACTTTTGCCGAAACTTATACGCCTCGCGCCGGAAATGTGTTTGATGCGATTGACAGGGAAACTCTGCGAATTGGGTGGAGTCAGATGTTTCGCTACGGGAGAGTGTTGGGAATTCGCAAAACTGATGACGGCAGGTACGCGATCGCTTATTCTCGATCGAATGCCGATCGTCGCGATCGTGCTTTTTTAATCGCCAAATACGTACACTTAGCCACCGGCTATCCCGCGATTCAATTTTTGCCAGACTTGCAGGAATACCGCGAACAAACCCAGGATTTTAACTCTGTTGTCAACGCTTACGAAAACCACGACAGCGTTTACCAAAAATTGGAGGCGAAGGGCGGCAGCGTCTTAATTAGAGGCCGGGGGATTGTAGCTTCTCGCGTTGTGCAGCGAATTTACGAAGCCAGACAGCGCAACCGCAACATTCAAGTATTGCATTTGATGCGATCGGCCAAACCCCAGGGCAACAAATTTAACCTCGCTGTGCGAAGCGTCGAAAATCACTACGAATTTCAACCTTTCAACTGGCCCAAAGCCTGCTGGGGCGGGGAACTCCGCCTACTTTTAGAAAAAGCTCAACCAGAATTGCGCCCGCAGTTGCTCGCAGACTGGGGCGGCACCACTACAGCCAACCGCAGCGACTGGCGGCGGATTGTCAAAGAAGGTTTAAGTCAAGGATGGTATCAAATTACCTTCGGCGAAGTCGAGCGAGTCGAGCGCGACAGTCAAAACCGCACCGTGACGTACATTCAAGAAAAAGAACTCAAGGGGCAAATCAAGTTAGAAGCTGATTTTATTATTGACGCTACGGGTTTGGACGCTAAAGTAAAAACCAGTCCCCTGTTAAACGATTTGGTAGTTCAATACAATCTTCCCCTCAACGATTTGGGGCGGCTGAGCGTTAACAACGATTTTGAAGTGCCCGAATTGCGTAACACTTCCTCCGCCCACGGAGAAGGGCGAGTATACGCAGCGGGCGCGATTGCTTTGGGCGGGGCTTACGCGCCTGTGGACAGCTTTTTGGGCTTGCAATACGCCGCCCTGCGTTCTGTTGAAAGTCTGGCCGCCAACCGAGTTTCTGGTGTGCGGAAATTGAGCGTTTGGCGATCGTTCGTGCAATGGTTAAAATGGATTTTAAATAAATCTCCCGGCTAATTTGAAGAAGTCATTAGTCAGTAGTCAGTAGTTATTGGTTATTAGTTATTAGTTATTGGTTATTGGTTATTAGTTATTGGTTATTTGTTATTTGTTAGCTCCAATTCCCAATGCCCGATGCCCGATGCCCGATGCCCGATGCCCAATCCCCAATTCCCAATCCCCAATTCCCAATCCCCAATCTAAAATCGCATGACTCCCACCTTATTTGGCCGATGGCAAACTCGAATATTATTATTTGCAACTGTAGGCGTTTTAGTAACACTACCATTTTTTTTAGGTTTAATTACTTCCCAATCAGGCTCAAGTTTTTTCTGGATTTTAGGGTATGTAGCAATTTTTGGCATCGGCTGGGATGCCTTATACATTTATATTCAGCAGTTTCGCTGGGATCGAGATTGGCCCGGCGCGTTTCAATTACTCGCTGGAATTTGGGAAGCACTTTTTATGTTATTTTTAATCAAGATTATCGGTTTGCCGGGAATACCTGCCCAAGATTTTGACTTGGGAGCATTTGCACTGCATTATAGTTTAGTGTGGCTGGCTATTTATCTGGCATCGCAAACACTAATGCGGATTTTTTTTCCCTACTGGCGTTTTCGAGGTGGCCAGTGGTTTTAAGCATAGATTTGAGTTGCGTATTTTTGTAATTTGAAGTGAAACCGCAGATGTCAGGCAGATAAACACAGATAAACGCAGATGCTTTTCCATATCAGGCAGAATTTGGTAGCGCATACCGGCAAGGAAAAGTCTATTTTGGGCCAGCCGAAGGTACACACCAACCGAACTTATAGTAATACTAAATCAGGGTTTGAGACACTGTTTATTTTTGAGTCGGCCTTGGGGCCGACTTTGTTTATGTAGTAGCGGTTTCAACCGCCGAGCTTTATTTTTGAGTCGGCCTTGGGGCCGACTTTGTTTATGTAGTAGCGGTTTCAACCGCCGAGCGATAAAAGGGATAACAAACCCGAATTTATAGTAAGCTTTTTATTAAATAAATGGGATGATTTAATGCACTCTCTTCCTTGTATATTTTCTTTTTTTTCCGGTTCGGGATTCCTTGACCTCGGTTTTGAATTAAGCGGCTTTAATGTAGTGTATGTTAATGAAATCTTCCCGCCTTTTATGCAAGCATACCGCTACTCTCGGCAGTGTCTAAACTTGCCGCAGCCAGAATACGGATACTGCGAAGGAGAGGATGCAGATGTGACTCGACTTGTAGAGGGAAAACCAGCACTTCATTTGCGCGAATTGATGCAGGATGCTCGCAAGAATCACGATATTATTGGATTTATTGCGGGGCCACCTTGTCCTGATTTTTCTATTGGTGGCAAAAACCGAGGTGGGGAAGGAGATAAAGGTCAACTTTCAGCTTCGTACATTGAATTGATTTGTCAGCAGCAGCCGGATTTCTTTTTGTTTGAAAATGTCAAAGGGTTGTGGAGAACCAAAAAGCATAAAGCTTTTTACGATGAACTCAAGCTTAAGTTGGCTGATTCGGGATATGTTTTTGTGGAAAGGTTAATAAATGCGATCGAATACGGTGTGCCGCAAGATAGAGACAGGATTATTTTAATCGGTTTCCAAAAAGATATTGTTAAAAACATGGGTATTTATTTAGATAAAAATAGCCCGATGTTGCCTGAAAATTTATTTCCTTGGTCGAATCAGATATTGTATCCAAATTCTGAAGTTTTTGCTTGTCCTTGGCCTGAAATAAATACCTTTGTCAGCGATAGTTTTTGGCCTTGTCCTGATAGCATTCCCAAAGAATTAACAGTACAGTTTTGGTTCCAAAAAAATGATGTTGCAAACCATCCTAATGCCCAACACTATTTTCAACCAAGAGCAGGAATTAAAAGATTTGCTGCTGTCGGTGAGGGAGATGATTCTAAAAAATCTTACAAGCGTTTGCACCGGTGGCGTTATTCCCCGACTGCTTGTTACGGCAATAACGAAGTTCACTTGCACCCTTACAAAGTTCGCAGGCTTTCTGTTGCAGAAACACTGGCTATTCAGTCTCTGCCAAAAGAGTTTGCGCTACCAGAAAATATGACATTAACTAATATGTTTAAAACAGTTGGCAATGGGGTTCCTTATTTGGCTGCACGAGGTATTGCCAAAACAATTTTACAGTTTTTATCTCACTAAAAAACAGAACAGCTAAATACCCAACTTCGGAGATTTTGTCGGTATCTAAAACTATTTTTAGTGATAACGGGCGCATTGCACACCCTATAATTGCTAAAATTCCCAATCACCAGACGTATCTCTTTTAACTCACATCTTGCACCTGCGGCAAAAACCGGGTTTCTGACCGAAAATTTAGCATCACAACCTATATCTCTCGTTCAGAAACCCGGTTTTTAAGAGCTTGTTGAGAATGGTGCTATTCTGTCAGTTTTAACACAAAAGTGTTATAATAGTTGGTTGAGCTTGAAAACCTATATTTTTTATTTGCCTGCAATTCGCCATGACTGTTAAACCCCGCCGCTATCACATTACCACCTTCGGATGCCAGATGAATAAAGCCGACTCGGAACGGATGGCCGGCATTCTGGAAAATATGGGCTTTGAGTTCTCGGAAGACCCGAACGAAGCTAGTTTGATTCTCTACAATACTTGCACGATTCGCGACAATGCCGAACAAAGAGTTTATTCTAACCTGGGAAGGCAGGCTCACCGCAAGCGCCAAGAACCTGGTTTGACTTTAGTTGTGGCTGGATGCGTGGCGCAGCAGGAAGGTGAAGCGCTGCTTCGCAGAGTGCCGGAATTGGATTTAGTAATGGGGCCGCAACACGCTAACCGACTTGAAGATTTGCTGGAAGAAGTTTTTCAGGGAAATCAAGTTGTGGCGACTGAAGCTGTTGAGATTATGGAGGATATTACTAAGCCTCGCCGCGACAGCAAGGTGACTGCTTGGGTGAATGTAATTTATGGCTGCAATGAACGCTGCACTTATTGTGTTGTGCCGAATGTGCGGGGGGTTGAACAGTCACGAATGCCGGAGGCTATTCGGGCGGAAATGGAGGAGTTGGGCCGTCAAGGCTACAAGGAAGTAACTTTGTTGGGGCAGAATATTGATGCTTACGGGCGCGATTTGCCGGGGACGAAACCGGACGGCAGCAACCAGCATACTTTGACGGATTTGCTTTATTTTGTGCGGGATGTTCCTGGGGTCGATCGCCTCAGATTTGCTACTAGCCACCCGCGCTATTTTAATGAAAGATTGATTAAGGCTTGTGCGGAGTTGCCGCAGGTTTGCGAACATTTTCACGTGCCTTTTCAGTCGGGAGATAATGATATTTTGAAGGCGATGTCGCGGGGTTATACTCAGGAGAAGTACCGCCGGATTGTGGATATGATTCGCGGTTATATGCCGGATGCTTCGATTACTGCTGATGCGATTGTGGGTTTTCCGGGGGAGACGGAGGCGCAGTTTGAGAAGACTCTGAAGTTGATTGAAGATGTTGGTTTTGATTTGGTGAATACGGCGGCTTATTCGCCTCGCCCTGGAACGCCGGCTGCTTTGTGGGAAAATCAGTTGAGTGAGGAGGTGAAGGCCGATCGCCTGCAACGAATCAATCATGTAGTCACAACAACGGCTATGGAACGATCGCAGCGCTATTTCGGACGCACTGAGGAGGTTTTGGTGGAAGTTCAGAATCTTAAGGATTCAAGTCAGGTGATGGGACGCACTCGCGGTAATCGTCTCACTTTTTTTAAGGGCGATATTGCAGAGTTGGCGGGTAAAGTTGTGCGGGTTAAAATTACTGATATTCGCGCTTTTAGTTTGACTGGAGAAATGCTATAAGGGCTTTTAAATATAGCCTTTCAAGCGAAAGATGAGGTGCTGTCGGGCATAGGGCATAGGCCTCCGCGGGCATAACTCACAACGCGATCTAACCGCTATAACTTGTGCAAAACCTCTATTCTGTTGTAGGGTGCCCCGCAAGCACCTGAGATAAAGATTATAGCAATCCTCCCATCAGTTGTGTAATTTATTGTAGGGCTGTTACCTTTGAAAATCCCCGATTAATCAGGGGTAGGCACGGGGCGCTACCCTACAAGTTTTGCGAATTATTTAGGATTGCTATAGTGCGATCGAGAGGAATGCAAGCCCTCATTTAAATTAACAAAAGAGAGTTTAAATTCATGACACAAGGTTCAGGATTCGACGAACAACTGTCTGCTTCACAAGCTGATTTGCCGCAGCCAAACGAAGAGGGAGAATATACAAGAACTTCGCACCAATATTGGGAAGTGGTAGATTCTGACCCGAACGGCCTCAACTGCCGCATGGGATCTCATTCGATTCGGGAAATTGAAGATCCGGGGAGCAAGATAGATTTAAATATTGCCAGTTGGCCTGTTGTTGGTACTTTGAAACAAGGGCAGAATTTTGAAATTTATCTTGGCCCTAGCGGATTGGGGGTTTTGTATGACGATCGACATAAACCTTGGTTTTTTGTGGCAAGAAGTGAGGGTGTCGGCGGGCCGAGTAATTGTTTTGTTCGGGCTCGCAGCAGTTTTGTGAAGCCTGTACAGCCGGAGTAGTCTGTATGGTTTATCTTGGCTAGAGATGGTTGACTTTGTAACAAGATATATTTTTTTACCGCAGAGGGCGCAGAGAACACAGAGGAAGAGTGGGAGGGAGGGGATCGGCTGTTCGTTTCTGCGTTGGCTGCACTCACTGCGTGTATATTTGTCAAAAAGTACCGGGAGTATTGAAAAATGACGAAGATGCGGATCGGGTTACTCTTCGGGGGGCGATCGGGCGAACATGAGGTTTCGATTAGTTCGGCGCGGGCGATCGCCCGCGCCCTCGCTGCTGATGCAAATGCCTCTAAATACGAAGTTCTGCCTTTTTACATCCAAAAAGACGGCCGCTGGCTTTCGGGCGCGATACCACAACAAGTTTTAGAAACAGGAAAATCTCTGGAAATAGAGTCGCAAACAGCACCAGGAGAACCCGAAAACTCTACTTTGTCTTCTCCACTGCCGCAATTTCCTAATTTTAATTCCGTAGATGTTTGGTTCCCGGTTTTGCACGGACCAAACGGTGAAGACGGTACGGTGCAAGGGTTGCTGAAATTATTGCAAATTCCTTTTGTCGGTTCTGGGGTTTTGGGTTCGGCGCTGGGAATGGATAAAATTGCGATGAAAATGGCTTTTGCTCAAGTTGGTTTGCCACAGGTAAAATATGTCGCTGTCAATCGTTCCGAGATTTGGTCAAATCCTTGCGTTTTCCCCAAACTGTGTGACAAAATTGAGGAAAGTTTGGGCTATCCTTGCTTTGTTAAGCCTGCTAATTTGGGTTCGTCTGTGGGAATTTCTAAGGCTCGATCGCGCGCTGAATTAGAAGCGGCTCTCGACAGCGCCGCCAGCTACGACAGGCGGATAATTGTGGAAGCGGGTGTGGTGGCTAGAGAGTTAGAATGTGCGGTTTTGGGCAATGACAACCCAAAAGCTTCTACAGTAGGAGAAATTGCTTTTAAAAGCGATTTCTACGACTATGAAACTAAATATGCTGAGGGACAGTCCGATTGCTCAATCCCGGCAAAAGTTAGCGATGCGATCGCGTCGCAAATTCAAGAAATGGCAGTGCAAGCGTTTTTGGCTGTAGACGCAGCCGGTTTAGCGCGAGTAGATTTTTTCTACGTTGAATCAACGGGAGAAGTTTTGATTAATGAAATTAATACTTTCCCAGGTTTTACAGCTACCAGTATGTATCCTCAAATGTGGGCGGCGGACGGCATTCTTTTTCCGGAATTAGTTGATTGTTTAATTGAATTAGCTCTCGAACGGCACGGAAAAAAAGGTTGAATGGCGAGTCGCTGTCCTGTTTTGGTAGCAACAGCAAAAACTAAGTTATTCCGCAGGTAATATATCCATATTAGCGGATAGGATATAAGATGATTGTGGCAGGCAATGCCTGCCAGCAGCTCAATTTCTGCGGCTGGTCGAGCAACTGATGATTTTCTGCAGGCTGGTATAAATAAATGCAACATAAAATGGTTGACCCAGAACCGCCAATAGCAGTGTCAATCTCGCATCAGGCATCTCCAATTTTAACTGGGTTAACTTAGATGAGACGTTTCACTCAACTGTCGCATTGGTGGACTTACGGATTGTTCTTTCCGCTAACGGTACTCAACTGCTGGTTAGCGCTGCTGGTTTTTGAATATTTTCGGGCCTTGATTACCGTTTTGGTAGTCGCTACAGTGTTCTCTTTTTTGCTAGATTATCCGGTGCGCTTTCTCCGCAGATATGGTTTGGCGCGCGATCGGGCAGTTTTGTCGGTATTGTTTTTGACTTTACTGATATTAGTGGTTTTAACTATCACTCTGGCTCCTATTTTGCTCAATCAAGTCACTGAACTCGCCACGAGGCTGCCAACTTGGATAGTTTCTGGGACGCAACAGATTGAAGCATTTAACAAGTGGGTGGAAAATCGCAATCTCCGCATTGATATTACCAGTTTAACTGCTCAATTGAACGATCGACTTTCAGCTCAATTGCAGTTTCTCACGGGCGAAATCCTCAAATTTGGTTTGGGTGCGGCAGACAGTGCGGTGAATTTTCTACTGACAATAGTCCTGACATTTTACTTGCTCTTGCACGGCGATCGACTGTGGGAAGGATTGTTTAAGTGGCTTCCTTCCAAGCTGAGCTTGCAATTGCGGCTGCTGCTGGCGCGAAGCTTCCACAACTACTTTGTCGGCCAAGCAACTTTGGCGGGTTTGATGGGACTGTCGATGACTGTGGCTTTTTTAATTTTACGAGTTCCCTTCGGCTTGCTGTTCGGTTTGGGTGTGGGTGTAATGACGATGATTCCCTTCGGGGCACCTTTTAGTATTTGCATTGTCAGTTTGCTGATTACATTAAACAACTTTTGGCTCGGCGTTACTGTTTTAGTTGTCGCTACAGTCATCGATCAAGTAATTGAAAGCGGGATTGCTCCTCGGTTATTGGGAGGTTTTATCGGCCTGAATCCCGTGTGGATTTTAGTGTCGCTGCTAATAGGAGTCAAGGTGGCGGGAGTAGCAGGTTTGATCGTTGCCGTGCCGATGGCCGGTTTTATTAAGAATGCTGTTGATGCTTGGGAAACTTCGAGAAACAAGTCGGGAGAAATTGATGAGGTTCATTCTATTGAGCCTGCGGAGCAATAATAATAATAGTATTTTAGATGTGAGATTTAACAATTGGAAACGATCTCGCAGCCGGTAAAATAACCCCGATCGCCTTTGCAGTCAAAACCTGAGTCTTGACTGCAAACTAATTTGATTGCAGTCGCGACCGCTGAGTTTACAAAACTGATTCGATGAAGATTTCTTCCGAGAAAATACGGAATATGCGGGTCGGCTACCGTAGTATGTATTATCGCTTTCAGGTGGCAATTCGCCGGTGCTGACAAAAGCTCGTTAGCGTTAGCGAAGCGATCCGAAGGAAAGCCCGCCCCTACGGGGGCTACGCTAACGAAGAGGATCGCACTTACAAGCGGGAATTCACTATCGGCCTGCAACCGTCCGGTTTCTACCCTATCTTGTAGGGTTTCCCCTACCCGGCAAGTACATCAAACAAATGCTTGAATTAAAATTATAGAACATTTAGTTCTAAGTTAATAGGTGCTAAAAATGCCAAACCATAATTATAACTCTCGCCCGTTATCCCACCAAATCAATACTATGTCAACCAAAAATATGCCAAATCAAACTCAGGGTTATCCCAAGTTTTCTCTGCCGAAAAAACTTGCTTTTTTATCCCTCATTTTGCTAGGCTCCACGGTAACTGTCGGCTGCAACGCCCTAAATGCTCAAGTTCCCGGTTCTTCTAACGCCATCAAAGCTGAACCTGCAAATGCTGCAGCGCAAATCTCGGCACTGCCTGCAAATATACTGCCTTCTCAAGACTCTAATTTTGTGACTAAAGTTGTGCAGGAAGTCGGTCCGGCAGTGGTGCGGATCGATTCTTCTCGCACGGTGAAAACTCAACAGCCTGATATTTTGGAAGATCCGTTTTTCCGCCGCTTTTTCGGGCCGGACTCTCCCAGCCAGCCGGGAAATCGGGTGGAACGCGGCTCCGGTTCGGGCTTTGTTTTTGGTTCCGACGGTCGCATTTTGACTAACGCTCACGTTGTTGACGGCGCGGATACGGTGACGGTAAAACTGAAAGACGGCCGCGAATTTGTGGGTAAAGTTTTAGGTGTAGATACGGTTACTGATGTGGCTGTTGTGAAAATTGAAGCTAACAATTTGCCTGTGGTGACTTTGGGTAAATCTGAAGAATTGCAGCCGGGAGAATGGGCGGTGGCGATCGGCAATCCCCTCGGTTTGGACAATACCGTGACTGTCGGGATTATTAGCGCTACAGGCCGTTCTAGTGCCGATGTCGGCGTTCCCGACAAGCGCGTTAGCTTTATTCAAACCGATGCTGCCATCAATCCCGGCAACTCCGGCGGCCCGCTGCTGAACCAGCGCGGTCAAGTTATTGGCATGAATACGGCGATTATTCAAGGTGCTCAAGGATTGGGTTTTGCGATTCCGATCGATCGGGCACAACAAATTGCCGACCAATTAGTAACAACCGGAAAAGCCGAACATCCTTATCTCGGCGTTCGGATGTTGAGCATTACTCCCCAAATCAAGGCAGAATTCAATAAAAATCCCAACACTAAATTGAGGCTGACTGAAGATAAAGGCGTGTTAGTTCTGGGAGTTGCGAAAAATTCTCCGGCCTCACAAGCTGGAGTTCGTGTTGCCGACGTGATCAAAAAAATCAACGGTCAAGAGGTCAGCGATGCTGGCAGCGTACAGCAAATTGTCGAGAAAAGTACAGTGGGCGCCGATATGCAGCTTGAGTTGAGCCGCAGCGGACAACCTGTGACTGTGGCAGTGAAAGCTGGGGCTTTTCCAGCAGATCAAAAGCAGCAGTAGAACCTAAAAAATAGGATATCCAGAGCCCCGATTTCTTGAAGAAATCGGGGCTCTAATCGTTCTGTTCTGCGGTTGAAACCGCTGAGAGAGTCAAACAAAGCCCGCCTGCGCGGACTAAGAAATACAGGGATTGTTCAGCCAAATTTGTTATAATTTACAATGATTTCTATTGGCAATCGAGAGGTTAAAAAATGGCTCATATCAATTTGCGCCGCCCCGAAAATATCAGCGGTAATTTTTATGTAGACAGTAGCTGCATTAACTGCGATACTTGCCGGTGGATGGCATCGGAAGTATTTACTCAAGCGGGAGAACAGTCGGCGGTTTACCAGCAGCCAACTAATGAAACTGAAGAAATGCGAAGTCTCGCGGCTCTTTTGTCTTGTCCCACAAGTTCGATCGGCACTGTAGAAAAACCGAAAAACATCAAAGAAGTTCAGCAACTTTTGCCCGCGTTAGTAGCAGAAAATGTTTACCACTGCGGCTACCATTCGGAGAAATCCTTCGGCGCGGCTAGCTATTTAATTGTTCGTCCAGAGGGCAATGTTTTAGTCGATTCTCCCCGTTTTGCGCCGCCGCTAGTCAAAAATATCGAAGCAATGGGCGGCATTCGCTATCTGTACTTGACTCACCGCGACGATGTAGCAGACCATCAACAATACCGCGATCGTTTTGGGTGCGATCGCATTCTTCATGCTGATGAAATTAACGCGGATACTCGCAGTGTAGAAATTCAATTGTCTGGGAACGAACCGTATCAAATCGCTGATGATTTGTTGATTCTACCTGCTCCCGGCCACACGAAAGCTCACACAGTTTTGCTTTATAATAACAAGTTTTTGTTTAGTGGCGACCATCTAGCCTGGTCGGATAATTTGCAGCAGTTGATTGCTTTTCGCGAAGTCTGCTGGTATTCTTGGCCGGAACAAATCAAGTCTATGCAAAACTTGGCTGATTACTCGTTTGAATGGGTGTTGCCGGGACACGGCCGCAGGTATAATGCCGATCGAGCAACGATGAGCAATCAAATGCAAAAGTGTATTGCTTGGATGGTCGATGCTTAATCTGATATACTGAAGATAAGTTTTTACCCTCACTAACTTGAATATTGGAACTACTTGGAAGAATCACAATTAATCCCAGACAGTGTAGTGGTCGTCCCTGTATTCGCGGCATGAGAATTCGGGTATCAGATGTACTAGACTTATTTGCGGTTGGTTTGAGTGCGGAACAAATTCTCGAAGAAATGCCCGATCTGGAAATAGACGACCTCAAAGCATCTCTTTTGTACGCCTCACGTAAACTTAATCATCCAGTATTGGTTGCATGACGATCTGGGTAGATGCACGTCTGTCACCAGCGATCGCAACCTGGATGACTAATACACTGGGAGTAGCAGCGGTAGCCTTGCGCGACATTGGACTGAGAGATGCTGAAGCTCCTGAGATTTTCGAGGCAGCCAAAGCGCAGGGAGTTATTTTGATGACTAAAGACAGTGATTTTGTTGATTTAGTCGATTGTCTTGATTCCCCCCACAAATTATTTGGTTGACGTGTGGAAATACATCAAACGATCGGTTGCGAGAGATTCTCAGTGCAACGTTGTTAGATGCGCTGGAACTTTTGAGAACAGGTGAAAGGTTGGTGGAGATTAGCAGGGATTAGTCGCCACAGTAAAAATTCCAATGCTAGGGGATTTGACAACTGATATCAAATCCGGTAGCGTCGGAATGATTCAGATATATATTCTCGGACTCTGTGTACTCTGTGTACTAATAAGGTTAAATCACCTGACGATGCAAGCAGAAACGATATGACTAAGCCTTTTCCTTGGGAATGGCAACCAAAGTGATAGAATTAGCGGGGTAAGTTGCCTTAAATCCAGTACCGCTGACAGCCAAATCATCCTGACGGACGATCGCCTGCAAATTTGCCTCGCTGTAAGTGTAAACTTGAGCTTTACCCGCCGATTTAAATCCTTTCAAACTCAAGTTGCTCGTCAATTTTTTACTGGTTTTGTTAATAATTACCAGCGTCAAAGCACCGTCGTTAGTGCGTTGCGATCCGTAGATTGACAAAAGTTCCTGGTCTGTGCTTTGCGATCGCACCCAAGTATCGCCGTACTTGCTGCCCTTCCCGTCATAATTCAGGTACGTGCGGAAGGCATAGGAACCCGGTTCAGAAGACTTCGGAGGCCCCCACAGGGTCGCTAAATCGAGTTGTTCTCGCCCAAAAATCCCCAGGATATCGGCTTGAGTTAACGCGCCGTTAAGCGACTCCAAACCGCCCCAATTGTATTCAGTAATGGCGAGTTTTGTACATGGATAATCCTGTTTTATCCAGTCTCGAAACCGGGGAATAATTGTTAGCGGCGGATTCGATTTGCCAATCCAACTTTCATCAGTATAAGTGCTGTCCCACAGAGAACGAGTCGATCGCAACCGGGCTGCTTGCGTCTTAGCATCGCCGGCGGGACAATTCGCCAAACAGAGGTCATCGACGACAGGATAGTAGTGTTCGTCAAAATAGTCGAGGATGCGAACACCTTTTTGCTGTTCGCAGGCGCGCATTTGCTGCAAGTACCACCGCCCAAACCAGACACCGCCGTGTTTTTCGCGATCGTCCTTTACTCCCGAATCCACATAAACAGGCCAGCCGAAATCCGACGGGCCGAGTACCTTAGCGGTGGGATCTGTGGCTTTTACCATTGAGGCATATTGGTAAGTGCGATCGCGCAATTCATCATAACTCGTCGCTTCTGGATGAACATCGCGGTGAGTGTTTCCCCAGCCGCTTGGTTCGTTATCCATTTGATAAATTTGCACGCCGCCCGATTCAGCAGTACCGTGGGTTTTAACTAAGTGTTGAACCCAAGCTTTCTGGAAAGCTGCATCGCTAACAATACTAACATCAAGGCGATTATTATCAGTTATTAAACTGCCGTCTGGACGCTTTCCGTTGCCGCACTTATCCTCTTCGGGAAAAATGTAAGGATTGGTTTTTTCGGGCGCGCCGTATTTTGCTACTCGAAAGCAGCAATTCCAGATGCTCAATTTATTTACATAGCCCATCATCGGGATAGTAACGATGCTTTTGCTGCCGTTTTTGCGGTTGGTTTTGACAATTTTGTCGATCGAATCGCCGGGAATCGGGTTTTTGTTGTCGCCGCCGCCCACGAAGAAGAAATCATCGCCGCTGTTGGAGGAATCGACTAACCAGTTGTAGCGGCTGGTGTGATTTGCGCCCCAGCGTTCGACTGGAATTCGCAACTCTTTGGCTGTGGCAGGATCTAGGGCATAATCGTTCATACCGTAGATGTCGGGGCTGATGGAATGGCGATCGGCTGTAACGTCTACAGATAAGGTGAGATTGGCTGTTTGGGCGATCGGGCTTTTGAAGTAAACTGCGGTGGTGGCGATCGTTGCCAAATTCGATGATGTATTTGCCGTTGTGGATTTGTTGTTCGGGTGGCCAGTGCCTCATGGCGGGTTTGTGGGGGTGGAGAGGATGGTTTTGATTGTAGCTGAGATGGGGGAATTTTTGGTTGAGGCTTTGGGTGATATCGTTTATGGTTGTTTCGGAATGATTGAACCGCAGAGGCCGCAGAGGGCACAGAGGAAGAGAGGAGAGAGGTTCAGAAACCGGGTTTTTCCCGAGATTTAGGTGACTGTTTTAATTTTGGGAAAAAACCCGGTTTCAATCTTAAGTGTAAGCCTCCATTGGCAAACAAGAACACACAAAATTACGATCGCCAAACGCATTATCTACCCGGCCCACCGCAGGCCAAAACTTATATTCGCGAGTCCAAGCAGTCGGATAAGCAGCTTGCGCGCGAGTATAAGGACGGTTCCACTCATCAACCATCAGAGATTCTGCAGTATGCGGCGCATTTTTCAACAGATTATTGTGCGCGTCAACATTGCCTTTTTCAATCTCCGCAATTTCGCCTCGAATCGCAATCATCGCATCGCAAAAACAATCTAATTCCTGCTTCGATTCGCTTTCCGTCGGTTCCACCATTACCGTACCCGCGACAGGCCAAGAAACAGTCGGCGCGTGATAGCCGTAATCCATCAACCGCTTAGCGATATCATCAACTTCGATAGCAGCAGATTTTTTGAGAAGCCGCAAATCTAGAATACACTCGTGCGCCACTAAACCCGATTTGCCTTTGTACAAAACTGGATAATAAGATTCTAACCGATGCGCCATGTAATTAGCATTAAGAATTGCTACTTTTGTCGCTTCAGTTAAACCAACTCCTCCCATCATCCGAATGTACATCCAAGAAATAGTCAAAATGCTGGCACTTCCCCAAGGTGCGGCCGAAACAGCACCAACAGATTCTATCTTACTCCCCCCCTTGGTAAGGGACGATTCTATCTTGCTCCCCCCCTTAGC
>NZ_JADEXD010000116.1 GCF_015207285.1 Tychonema sp. LEGE 07203
ATTAACGCAGATGAATTATAGCGATTTTGTTGACGGCTGACTGTTGACTGTTGAGTAATGACTAATGACTAATGACTGTTGTGCATCTGCGTTAATCAGCGTCTATCAATTGCCATCTGCGGTGAGAAATTTTCTTTTTTTGACCGCAGATAGAGGCAGATTAACACAGATTAACGCAGATTAATTATATCGATTCTGGTTGACTGTTGACTGTTAACTGTTAACTGTTAACTGTTGACTAATGACTGCTGACTGTTGACTAATGACTGCTGACTACTGACTACTGACTACTGACTAATGACTAATGACTGCTGAATTAATTGAGATGATATCCTGATTTGCGCCGTCCGAATGTCAACGAATTGGAATGTCAATAATAAATTCGGTACCTTGACCGACTTGGGAGAGGCACTGCAATTTGCCGTTGTGTTTGTCAACGACAATTTGGTGCGAAATTGATAAGCCCAAACCGGTGCCTTTACCTACGGGTTTTGTGGTATAAAACGGGTCAAACAAACGCACAATATTATCTTCGGGAATGCCGGGGCCGTTGTCTTTAATCCGAATGCGAATGCTTTTGTTATCTATTGTTTCGGTTTTAATTGCGATCGTAGGAAAGGTGGAAGTTGCGGTTTCTTTTCCGGGGCTGCTGCTTTCTTCTAATGCGTCCATTGCATTTGCCAATACATTCATGAATACCTGATTTAATAGTCCGGGATGACATTCTATTTCCGGCAGTTCTCCGTATTCTTTAATAACTTCAATGCCTTGCCAGTGGGCTTTGGCTTTCAGCCTGCTGTTCAACATTAATAAGGTACTGTCTAAACCTTCGTGAATGTCGGCGGACTTGATTTTTGCTTCGTCTGCACGCGAGAAATTTCGCAGAGTTTGAATGATTTCTACAATGCGATCGCATCCTGTGTGCATTGAGTTGAGCAACTTGGGCAGGTCTTTTGCGAGAAATTCTATGTCTATGTCTTCGGCTTGTTGCTGGATTTTTGCTGGGGGATTTGGGTACTCTTGTCGATACACTTCGACGATTTCTAACAAGTCGAGAACGTAGTCGCGGACGTGGCAGAGGTTGCCGGCGACAAAGCCCACTGGGTTGTTGATTTCGTGGGCAATTCCTGCTAGCACTTGTCCGAGGGAAGACATTTTTTCGGTTTGGACTAACTGCATTTGAGTTTGCTGCAAGTCGTGCAAAGCTGTTTGCAGTTCTTGGGATTTTTGCCGATCGCGCGCCGCTGCCGCTGCCCGTTCTTCCTCAACTCCGATCGCCCCTGCGATAATTCCGATCAGCTTGCAGTCGGCTTTAGAAGGTGCGATCAGCTCAGTGTAGACAACGCACACCGAACCGACATAATCGTCGCCGCGCCGCACTGCTTGTCCCAGATAGCTTTTGAGTTCGTAGCGGATGACAGCGGGATCGGTTTGGCCGTAGATCGTGTTCTGCAAGTCAGGAATTGCCACAGGCCGATCGCTGGCTTTGTGGCATACGTCGGTGCAGATGTGGCCCTCGGCGCGATCGACCTCCGGGTAGTCAGGCGGCGTTTGCCAAGTTGCGATCGCCCGCAGCAGCCCGCCACCGACGCGGCTGTAGACGGCGCAGGTTCCGCCCAAAAGCTCGCCGGCTAAGGTTGTCAGGCGCTGGATGTTGTCATCCGCATCGGTGGTGAATCCCAAAAAGCACTCGTTGATTTTGCTGAGGCGGTACTCTGCTTGCCGGCGCGCCGTCATGTCGCGGGAGTTGATCGCAATTCCCCTCACAGCGGGGTCTGCTAGCAAGTTCATGCCCACGCCTTCGAGAAAACACCAAGAACCGTCAGCCCGCCGGAACCGACCTTCTAGGGCGATCGGATCGCCGGGATTTGCGAGCAGTTGTTGGAGATCGGAAATCACCGACGGAAGGTCGTCAGGATGAATGAAATCGAGAACCATTCGACCGGTGAGTTCCTCTGGTTCGTACTCCAAGACTGTTTCTACAGAAGGGCTTTCGTAAACAATGCCGCCGCCCTCGTCGAGAATAGTAATGATGTCGGAACTGTTGAGAATCAGCGTTCGCCACTTGGCCTCATTTTGCAGTAAAGCTGACTGAGCTTGTTTGCGATCGGTAATATCCTCTACCATTTCCAAAATAAACTGCGGCGTTCCCTGACTGCTGTCGATGACTGAAGCGCTGAGCCGTCCCCACCTGATGCTGCCGTCAGGACGGAGATAGCGCTTCTCGATTTGGTAAGCTTGGCGATCGCCCGCGGCCAACTGTTGGCGCAACTGCTGCGCAACTGCTGCGTCTTGCGGGTGCGCGCAGTCGTCGAGGCCGGCACCGCGCAGTTCAGCTTCCGATCGCCCCAGCATAGCTTGAAATGCCGGATTAGTGGCGATCGCCATACCTTGGAGGGTAGCGACTGCCATGCCGATCGCACCGCGTTCAAAAATTGCCCGAAACCGCTGTTCGCTTTCGCGCAAAGCTGCTTCTGCTTCCACTTGCTGGGTGATGTCCCGCCCCGCCACTGCCATGCCTTTGCGGGAACCGTCGGGGTTGAACAGCGGCACTTTCCGCACTTCAAACAAATTGCTGCCGCCTGTGGGTAAGGGGACAATTTGGCTGCTGGAGGTAAGAGTGGCTGCTTCCCAGGTGGTTTCGTCGGTTTCCTGCCAGCTCAGCAGGATGTCTCTGACTCTGGGCTCGGCTGCTGCTGCGAGTTCGGCAGTCGTTTTGCCTTGGTAGTCTGCGGTTTCCCAGCCCAAAAGTTTGAGGGCGCAGTCGTTAGCAATCAGCCAGCGCCCCTCGTTGTCTGTGAGGTTGATGGCATCGGGCACGGCATCGATCGCGGTTTTCAGCCAGTATTCTCGATCGCGCAGGGCTGCTTCGGCTGCTTTGCGATCGGCGATTTCGGCGACAGTTCCTTCGTAGTAAAGGAGTTCGCCTGCTTTGCTGCGGACTTCGCGCACGTTTTCCGAGATCCAGGTTGTGCTGCCGTCACAGCGGCGGACGCAGGACTCAAACTCTTTCAGGGAGCCGATGCGGCCGATTTCGGCGATAAATTCCGCGCGGCGGGTGCGATCGGCGTAAAGGTTTTTTGTCGAACATTTTGCGATCAGTTCTGAGGGGGAATCGTAGCCGTACATTCGGGCGAGTGCGGGGTTGGCGCTGAGGTAGCGCCCGTCTGGGGCGGTTTGAAATATGCCTTCGGTGGCGTTTTCAAAGATGCTGCGGTATTTTTCCTCGGCTTGTTTGAGGGCTTCTTCTGCTTGCTTGCGATCGGTGATATCGGCTTGGACGCCGATGAAGTGGGTGACGGTGCCGCTGCTGTCGCGTACCGGCGATATCGTGAGTTCGTTCCAGAAAGGGGTGCCGTCTTTGCGGTAGTTTTTCAGAACTACTTTGCAGTCGTGTTGTTCTTTCAGGGCGGCGCGGATTTTAGCGACGGCTGCGCGATCGGTATCCGGGCCTTGCAGGAAGCGGCAGTTGTGCCCGATGATTTCGTCGGTCGAGTAGCCTGTAATCCTCTCGAAAGCCGGGTTGCAGTAGACTATTGGTTGGTCTGGCAAGGTAGCGTCCGCGATCGCGATGCCGTTGCTGGTAGCTGCCAAGGCGCGATCGTACAACCTCCATACTTCTTCTATTAAATTCGGTACATTGCCACCAGTGCGAGTCGGCGATAGCGTTTCAGAAGCAATACTTATATTATCGATCTGCATGAGTTTTTTATAGATTGAGTTTATTGTCAATCCCGACTAGCTTCACCCTAAAGCTTAACAGAATTGCCTTGTTTTCCGCAGGCAGGAGTTATCAGGCGATCGTGCATAATTTTTGCACTAAATTACACCTAACAAAAATCTGGTCTCCATCGTTTTTCCGGAAGCATCTCCGGCCGTGGAAGTGGAAAAAGCTTTTTTTTTTTGACAGTTTTTTTTTCACAGCGCGATCGCCTCAAGATCGCTACCAATGCCAAACTCAGATGCACCCGTTGTTCTTTCCTTCTGCCTTCTGCCTTCTGCCTTCTGCCTTCAAACGACTTCTATCTGTCAATTTATAATAGTTGTTCCTGGGATATCTCTATCTTTGGTATGGTTTACTTCCCAGGACTCGCACCGCTTGCTGGTTGGTGCCGCTAATATTGTTTGCAACGCACAAAAAACGTCTAATTCTCTTTAAATGTTTGTAATTCAAAACTTACAACTTGAAATTAATTTATTCTGAAAAAATCTCAATTTTTAGTTAAAAAAAATAGGTTTAAAATGATATTTTGTACCGTTCTTAACAAGCTCTTAAAAACCGGGTTGCTGAACTTCAGATATAGGTTGTGATGCTAATTTTGCGTTCAGAAACCCGGTTTTTGCCACGTGCTATTCTATCAGTTTAAACTCACATTTTGCACCATTCTCAAAAACAAGCTGTCCGGCCAGTTCTGTCAAAGAGTAAATTTATTGTGGGGCCCGCAGGAGAGCCCGCCCATAAAAAGCTTGTTGACACGCTCTGCAACATCTCAGCTTGAATCCAGTTTATAGCCTCATTGAGGGTAAGTTTGTAATTAATATTTGATTAATTCAATATTTTAATCTCTAACGATCGCAGCAAGTTCCGAAATATTGTCGATCGCCAAAGTCGGTTCTAGGGCGAGACACTCAGCGCGATCGCCGTATCCGTAAGCCGCCCAACAAACATCTATCCCAGCATTTTTCGCAAACAGCAAATCAACCGCCGTATCGCCAACCATTAACACTTGATTGTTATCCAACTCCGGAAACAGCGGTTTAATAATCGAGTGAAAAACACTCGGATTTGGTTTCTGAATAATTTGTCCGTCATCACCTAAAATCAAATCAAAAAAACTGTGAATCTTTAATTTTTCTAGAAATAAATTAACAAAACTAACGTGTTTGTTGCTCAAAACTCCCAGGCTCAATCCCGACTTGCTCGCCAACTGCAAAACTTGCTTGGTTCCGGGAAATAAATCGAGTTGCTTTTCACCTTCTGTCCGATAAAAAGAGCGGTAAGTTTCCACCCATTGGGGAATTGCGCTTTCCTCGATCGCCGGATGCAGGATTTTGAAACTATTTGCTAAATTGATCCCGATCGTCCCTTGAATTGTCTCAGCAGCAGGGGGAGCAATATTGAAACTTTCAAAAGTTTTGGTAAAGCAATATACAATAGCTCTGTGAGTAATTGCCAAAGTGCCGTCAAAGTCGAAAATAATTAACTTGTACTGATTCATTTTAGTCAAAAAATCCTATAATTAGAATATGTGCGAATAAATCTTACCTAGGAAGGCGAGTTTTGCCGCAGTCCTAAACTCCCTTTTATTAAAGTTTACAGCCTAAACCAGCCCTTTGTTTTTTCCCTTGTGTGCTTGCTGTCAGGGTAAAATTGAGGGTATTGGCGGGGTAGTCCGGGGCGATCGAACTATTTTCTTTGTTTGAAAATTCGCCAACCTGTAGGTGTAAAAATTGGGGGGTCAAATTTTTCGGCTCTAATCTATATAGAGTAAGGGTTTGATGCCCCCTCTCTGAAAAATAGGTTGGCGAAATGGCTAGGATTGTTGCTGGATAAGGATTTTAGGTTAAAGTGCGAGCTATGGTATTGACAGAACGGAGACTGAAATGGTATTTTGGGATGAGGTTGGCGAAACTGAACCTTGAAAACCAAATAGAGCAACGGTTTCAAACATCGGCGGCCGCAATCAACTCCACTCCCTTCTAGGGATTGAAACAGAAGATGTTGAAATCATTTATTATACCGCTTTAAAGCCGCAATCAACTCCACTCCCTTCTAGGGATTGAAACGTCCGCAAACATTGCTATATATTCTTGAGATGTTGCCGCAATCAACTCCACTCCCTTCTAGGGATTGAAACATAAATATCTTTGAACAATTTTCTATTTCTATAAGCCGCAATCAACTCCACTCCCTTCTAGGGATTGAAACTTCAGTTCGTTTTTCATGATTTTGCTCCTAAGTTAGGCCGCAATCAACTCCACTCCCTTCTAGGGATTGAAACTTGATAATATTTTGTACCTCAGATTTTTTCCAAGCCGCAATCAACTCCACTCCCTTCTAGGGATTGAAACTCAAGACCCGCGATTCCTCCTAACACGGCAGCATAATTGAAGCCGCAATCAACTCCACTCCCTTCTAGGGATTGAAACAACGCAACTACTTTTGTTGTCATTTGATCTGTCTGAGCCGCAATCAACTCCACTCCCTTCTAGGGATTGAAACGTAATAGTTTAACCTACTAACTCTTAACCAATATTAGCCGCAATCAACTCCACTCCCTTCTAGGGATTGAAACCATTCTTATATAAAAGCGCCTTCATAGACGATTTAGGGCCGCAATCAACTCCACTCCCTTCTAGGGATTGAAACTAGCTGTAGAATTGCTCTACCTTTAAAGAGTAAGCCGCAATCAACTCCACTCCCTTCTAGGGATTGAAACTAGCTGAATTAGAAGAATCATTAGCCGATTTAACGCCGCAATCAACTCCACTCCCTTCTAGGGATTGAAACTGATGTTGAGATATACACAAGTAAGCTACCTGTGCCGCAATCAACTCCACTCCCTTCTAGGGATTGAAACGGAGATAGGTACGACGGGTGGCTGAATAAGCCTCAAGCCGCAATCAACTCCACTCCCTTCTAGGGATTGAAACCTGTAACTCCTTTAGACTAGGTTTGACGTTCTTAAAGTGCCGCAATCAACTCCACTCCCTTCTAGGGATTGAAACGGCAAGTGATTTGATGGCAGAAGGGCTGCCAAAAGCCGCAATCAACTCCACTCCCTTCTAGGGATTGAAACGCGCAGAGGAAGATATCTAGTTTCTACTACTCTAAAATTAGCCGCAATCAACTCCACTCCCTTCTAGGGATTGAAACGAATCACAATAATATTCCTTTAACTTATTGTTCTGCCGCAATCAACTCCACTCCCTTCTAGGGATTGAAACACCTTTCCCTTATCATTTTAGTGACCGTGACGAGCCGCAATCAACTCCACTCCCTTCTAGGGATTGAAACCTATGTTATCCTGCGATCCTATCTTGCTAGAGAGCCGCAATCAACTCCACTCCCTTCTAGGGATTGAAACGTATGCAGATACAATAATCATTGTGCTACCTCAATTAGCCGCAATCAACTCCACTCCCTTCTAGGGATTGAAACCAACCGGATTGAGGATTATGAACTGTGTGTGCGGCCGCAATCAACTCCACTCCCTTCTAGGGATTGAAACTAAAGGCGCATACTCAACCTCATCTCTGCCAATTACGCCGCAATCAACTCCACTCCCTTCTAGGGATTGAAACTTGATGCTCCCCAAAATTGTTGAAGTGTATCAGTGGCCGCAATCAACTCCACTCCCTTCTAGGGATTGAAACGCAAACTATAATTTCCCTGCCCAATATGGGAATTGCCGCAATCAACTCCACTCCCTTCTAGGGATTGAAACGAACACCGCTGCCATAGGCTCGGCAATTTGCCTTGCCGCAATCAACTCCACTCCCTTCTAGGGATTGAAACGCAAAATCAGAGAAGCTTTGAGGGCGCTCTAAGGCCGCAATCAACTCCACTCCCTTCTAGGGATTGAAACTAATTTAGGGTTATTTTTCCCTCCACCCATCATGCCGCAATCAACTCCACTCCCTTCTAGGGATTGAAACTGGTAAGTTAGCGGGAACGTTAATCGAGCTGTTGCCGCAATCAACTCCACTCCCTTCTAGGGATTGAAACCAATCATCAGCCTCCAAACCCTCCATCATAAGGGCCGCAATCAACTCCACTCCCTTCTAGGGATTGAAACCGCCTGCATTGACCTAGTACACACGCGGGACGCGCCGCAATCAACTCCACTCCCTTCTAGGGATTGAAACATTACTAACATCGAATGGCGAACCGGAAAGGGTCACGGCCGCAATCAACTCCACTCCCTTCTAGGGATTGAAACAGAAATTAAGGCAGATTGAGCGATACGATCGCCGCCGCAATCAACTCCACTCCCTTCTAGGGATTGAAACCCGCAAGAGTTTATAGACAGCCTGACAAAACACGGCCGCAATCAACTCCACTCCCTTCTAGGGATTGAAACGCATATTGCACCTGTTTTTGCCCTAGCTTAGCTGCCGCAATAGCCGCAATCAACTCCACTCCCTTCTAGGGATTGAAACTATTTTCTGCCTAATTTCTAACTCTAACCTGTAGTTAAGCCGCAATCAACTCCACTCCCTTCTAGGGATTGAAACAAATTTATACCCAATAGGTGTTATTACTTCAAACGCCGCAATCAACTCCACTCCCTTCTAGGGATTGAAACTGGGGATGCTGCTACTCTCAAATATTCATCTTTCTGCCGCAATCAACTCCACTCCCTTCTAGGGATTGAAACTGCTAACTAAAATTGCAGAGATTAACTCCAAAGTTGGCCGCAATCAACTCCACTCCCTTCTAGGGATTGAAACCTCTTGAACTCGAACCAAAATAACTTGTCGGGTATCTAAGGCCGCAATCAACTCCACTCCCTTCTAGGGATTGAAACCTAGTGACCCTCTGCACTCCCCATTAAACTTTTTAGCCGCAATCAACTCCACTCCCTTCTAGGGATTGAAACTTGAAGAATATCCGAAGTTTTAGAAATATCCTCAAACGCCGCAATCAACTCCACTCCCTTCTAGGGATTGAAACCATTAGTATTAGGACATTTATTAGCTGTTGGGTTAGTGCCGCAATCAACTCCACTCCCTTCTAGGGATTGAAACGTAACCTATCTCTGGTAAGCATTATAACTATCATCCGCCGCAATCAACTCCACTCCCTTCTAGGGATTGAAACTAGTACCTCATCTTCGAGAAATTCTTGGTTAGTGCCGCAATCAACTCCACTCCCTTCTAGGGATTGAAACTACTTCTTTCTTGTTTTCTGGACTGATGTAGTTAGGGCCGCAATCAACTCCACTCCCTTCTAGGGATTGAAACCAGTAAGGTCTTTATTGTATAAACCTGCATCTATTGCCGCAATCAACTCCACTCCCTTCTAGGGATTGAAACTTTTCAATTCTAATAAGATAGATAATCCTTCTATTTCAGCCGCAATCAACTCCACTCCCTTCTAGGGATTGAAACGTATAAAAGTAGTATTAAAAGTAACATATCAAAACCCGCCGCAATCAACTCCACTCCCTTCTAGGGATTGAAACCTCAGCTATCTTGATGATTAAATTCTCTAAATCCTGAGCCGCAATCAACTCCACTCCCTTCTAGGGATTGAAACAACCGGGGTAATCTTTCGCCTTGGACTGGAACTGCCGCAATCAACTCCACTCCCTTCTAGGGATTGAAACAAATCGTATTCTTGATTTACTCAAGTCGATCGCTAGCCGCAATCAACTCCACTCCCTTCTAGGGATTGAAACGTGGGATAGCATAATGCTTCTCCATCAAATCCAAGCCGCAATCAACTCCACTCCCTTCTAGGGATTGAAACGTAACCCCAACAATGCTCGCACTGTGAACACTTGTGCCGCAATCAACTCCACTCCCTTCTAGGGATTGAAACATTGCCAAAGCTTTATTGGGTGCAGCCGAAATTGCTGCGCCGCAATCAACTCCACTCCCTTCTAGGGATTGAAACAAAGGGAGAGCCGATTAGCAGCGAACTCTCCCTTCTGCCGCAATCAACTCCACTCCCTTCTAGGGATTGAAACCAGAAAACCCCCGGATGGAATTCTATCCAGAAGCCGCAATCAACTCCACTCCCTTCTAGGGATTGAAACTAGCACAACCAATGCCCCGGCAATTTCCGGTGCTGCCGCAATCAACTCCACTCCCTTCTAGGGATTGAAACGAAAAGTTCTTCATCTCCCCAACGCCTTCCCAGGCCGCAATCAACTCCACTCCCTTCTAGGGATTGAAACGGTATGTGAACCGATAGCCTGGAGCGTGTGGCTTGCCGCAATCAACTCCACTCCCTTCTAGGGATTGAAACTAGTTCTCCTATATAAAACCAGACAGTTACCGCCGCAATCAACTCCACTCCCTTCTAGGGATTGAAACTTCGCTGTGGATATTGCTCATTCTCGGCAGTATGCGGAAGCGCCGCAATCAACTCCACTCCCTTCTAGGGATTGAAACGTGCCGACCGAACTTCAGAAACTGCGGTGAACAGCCGCAATCAACTCCACTCCCTTCTAGGGATTGAAACGAGAAGTTTGACGATCGGCGGAGTTCTCCAGAAGCCGCAATCAACTCCACTCCCTTCTAGGGATTGAAACAGGGACTTGGCGGTATTTAGGCGAAAAACTTGGCGCCGCAATCAACTCCACTCCCTTCTAGGGATTGAAACTCGCAGTCCGTCGGCAAATGATTTTATCTCTACCGCCGCAATCAACTCCACTCCCTTCTAGGGATTGAAACTAAAGTTTTTGCCAAGCCCGTAAAAACCCCTTAGCCGCAATCAACTCCACTCCCTTCTAGGGATTGAAACATGTAAAGGATTTGAAGATTTATTTTAGTGGATGCCGCAATCAACTCCACTCCCTTCTAGGGATTGAAACCAGAGAATAATGCTATGGCTGCTGAGATTATTGCCGCAATCAACTCCACTCCCTTCTAGGGATTGAAACAGAACTGGAAGATTTTCATAATTGATTTGACTTGCTCCGCCGCAATCAACTCCACTCCCTTCTAGGGATTGAAACCAAATTTAACGCAACGATAGAGCAAGTTAAACGGCATTTGCCGCAATCAACTCCACTCCCTTCTAGGGATTGAAACGCCATTTTTGAAATCTGTATTCTAAGCTCATCTGCCGCAATCAACTCCACTCCCTTCTAGGGATTGAAACTTCGATTTTTGTCGCAATTGCCGCTACTAAATTTCTGTCGCCGCAATCAACTCCACTCCCTTCTAGGGATTGAAACAAGATTCGGACGACGAATTTAAGAAATCCTGTCCGGCCGCAATCAACTCCACTCCCTTCTAGGGATTGAAACTTCGATTTTTGTCGCAATTGCCGCTACTAAATTGCCGCAATCAACTCCACTCCCTTCTAGGGATTGAAACTAACAATATCGACCCCCCTGAATACTTCTAATAGCCTTGCTAGCCGCAATCAACTCCACTCCCTTCTAGGGATTGAAACAAGGTGTTAGCCGCCAATTGCAGGTTATCTACAAGCCGCAATCAACTCCACTCCCTTCTAGGGATTGAAACTCTTGTCTTTCTGGAAGGATAGAAGCACCTAAAGCCGCAATCAACTCCACTCCCTTCTAGGGATTGAAACGATAAATTAATAGAGTCTGCTAAATTTAAGGTGCAGGCCGCAATCAACTCCACTCCCTTCTAGGGATTGAAACATTGCGGCGATGTCGCACCAGTGAAGCCCTCGGTCTTTGTTGGAGCCGCAATCAACTCCACTCCCTTCTAGGGATTGAAACCCCGGAGTGCCGTGAGGCAATGATGCCTGTACTGCCGCAATCAACTCCACTCCCTTCTAGGGATTGAAACCTTCAATCTTTTTCTTGCAGCCCATAATCTTTTGCCGCAATCAACTCCACTCCCTTCTAGGGATTGAAACTTCTGGATTGTTTGGAATATTAAGTGCTATATTGGGCCGCAATGCCGCAATCAACTCCACTCCCTTCTAGGGATTGAAACCTTCAATTTGAAGGAACGCCAAATGCTCCATTTCAAGCCGCAATCAACTCCACTCCCTTCTAGGGATTGAAACTTCAATAATGCCACCTCGCAATCCGAGAGACTCTGCCGCAATCAACTCCACTCCCTTCTAGGGATTGAAACCCGCTTTGCTTTCACTTGCGGGGCGATTTCTTGAGCCGCAATCAACTCCACTCCCTTCTAGGGATTGAAACCTCAATGAAAGCTACCAGTGAGGCGATCGATTGAGCGTTTAGATCCTGTGCCGCAATCAACTCCACTCCCTTCTAGGGATTGAAACGCTATAAAAACTACTTGATCGAGACTGCACAGACGCGCCGCAATCAACTCCACTCCCTTCTAGGGATTGAAACCTATCTGGCGCGAGTATAAGCACATTGTTGACATACAAGCCGCAATCAACTCCACTCCCTTCTAGGGATTGAAACGGATGATCGGCGATCGCCCTGAAGATCAAACTTGCCGCAATCAACTCCACTCCCTTCTAGGGATTGAAACTTCCATCAACTGAGAAAGGCTGACAGGGAGGACGCCGCAATCAACTCCACTCCCTTCTAGGGATTGAAACTTCTCGGCTACGATTCAAATACTTGTGATTTGCCTCATGCCGCAATCAACTCCACTCCCTTCTAGGGATTGAAACTGTAAAATCAGCCATTTGTCATCCTCCTTTTTATTTCGCCGCAATCAACTCCACTCCCTTCTAGGGATTGAAACGGAACAAGTTCGCAAAAAGCATCAAGCTCGCCGGCCGCAATCAACTCCACTCCCTTCTAGGGATTGAAACAATTTTTTCCGCCCAAACTCCCCAAGAGGAATCGTAAGCCGCAATCAACTCCACTCCCTTCTAGGGATTGAAACTCGTCTAGGTTGATAAGTGACCCTTGCCGAACTTCGGCAACAAGCCGCAATCAACTCCACTCCCTTCTAGGGATTGAAACGACACAAGCTTTTTACCGTCAAGAGTTTGACCTTGATGAGCCGCAATCAACTCCACTCCCTTCTAGGGATTGAAACTGCACCTGATGGAGAAATAGAAAAAACTGGAATTGCCGCAATCAACTCCACTCCCTTCTAGGGATTGAAACTAGTTACCCAATTAGTCACCGAAGGCAAAATAAGTTGGCCGCAATCAACTCCACTCCCTTCTAGGGATTGAAACTGAATGCACATATTTTTGTTTGTTGGTAGTGGCTCCCAGCCGCAATCAACTCCACTCCCTTCTAGGGATTGAAACGGTCTACGGAACATTTTCTCCCCAATCATCCTGAAGCCGCAATCAACTCCACTCCCTTCTAGGGATTGAAACTGAGTTTTTCACCACCAAGACTGAACATTCGGAGGCCGCAATCAACTCCACTCCCTTCTAGGGATTGAAACAGGGCGTATGTGATTTTTGGCGGCGAGAGCGATCGGCTGCCGCAATCAACTCCACTCCCTTCTAGGGATTGAAACATGGCTAGCCCCCGCACCCGCAAACATTAAGTGTTGCGATGCCGCAATCAACTCCACTCCCTTCTAGGGATTGAAACCGGAACCTCCCTGTCGGGTTAAAAAAAAGAATTCGCCGCAATCAACTCCACTCCCTTCTAGGGATTGAAACAAAGAAAAACACAATGTAACTTGATATTTAGTTCTCAAAGCCGCAATCAACTCCACTCCCTTCTAGGGATTGAAACACCGTATCGGATATTATTGTGATTGAATTTATTGCCGCAATCAACTCCACTCCCTTCTAGGGATTGAAACGTAAAGGATGCTATCGATTCCCATCTCCAATGCGAGCCGGCCGCAATCAACTCCACTCCCTTCTAGGGATTGAAACGTTAATTCTTGCTATTATTTCTCCGGTTTCGCCTCTATTTGCCGCAATCAACTCCACTCCCTTCTAGGGATTGAAACCTAAATTGGTATTTTTCTCTGCCTAGAACTAAGGCCGCAATCAACTCCACTCCCTTCTAGGGATTGAAACAAAAGCTTTACCCTCAAGTCAATTCAGCGATATTTGGCCGCAATCAACTCCACTCCCTTCTAGGGATTGAAACTTTAGGTACTGCGATCGCACAAAAGCCTCGAACTCGCCCCTTAGCCGCAATCAACTCCACTCCCTTCTAGGGATTGAAACAAAAGATGGACAATTACAACATCGAGCCAAGCTTGCCGCAATCAACTCCACTCCCTTCTAGGGATTGAAACAGAAATCATTCGCACTTCGCACCCCCAGTCCGCGGCCGCAATCAACTCCACTCCCTTCTAGGGATTGAAACTTTAGAGCCATCAGCAGCCCTTATTTGCCCTTCTGAGCCGCAATCAACTCCACTCCCTTCTAGGGATTGAAACCAAGAATATAGTTATGGGGAATTCATGGAAGAAGCCGCAATCAACTCCACTCCCTTCTAGGGATTGAAACCACGTAAACGCCCTGCCCGCAGCATCTGAAATCTAATGCCGCCGCAATCAACTCCACTCCCTTCTAGGGATTGAAACTATCAATTTGAAACCATTTAGCCAGCCGAGGCATGAGCCAATCCCGCCGCAATCAACTCCACTCCCTTCTAGGGATTGAAACCTAAATCCTTAAAGTAATGGAGATTACCCCCATCAAAGCCGCAATCAACTCCACTCCCTACTAGGGATTGAAACTTTATCAGAGGAGAGATACCAAGCATCGTAATAAGCCGCAATCAACTCCACTCCCTACTAGGGATTGAAACTACTCCTAGTGGAACTCTTGGTACTACTGAAACGCCGCAATCAACTCCACTCCCTACTAGGGATTGAAACGCAAGCAATTGATAAGCGAATCAAGAATGCAGCACAAGGCCGCAATCAACTCCACTCCCTACTAGGGATTGAAACGCTAAGAAATCGTTGATCACATCCATCTCGTGCCGCAATCAACTCCACTCCCTACTAGGGATTGAAACTTGTCTAGCGTTACGCCGTAAGTTTTGATTTTTGAGCCGCAATCAACTCCACTCCCTACTAGGGATTGAAACGTCTGGGAGTTTACCGGGGAAATAAACTAACGTGACCACGCCGCAATCAACTCCACTCCCTACTAGGGATTGAAACACTTGATTGCGCGTCACTGGGCTTATGTGATGCGCCGCAATCAACTCCACTCCCTACTAGGGATTGAAACGCCCAACTTCATCAATGAAATTATCGTGAAGTCTCCTAGCCGCAATCAACTCCACTCCCTACTAGGGATTGAAACAGGATTTAGAACTTGCGCGTGACAATAAAATGTCCAATGCCGCAATCAACTCCACTCCCTACTAGGGATTGAAACCATGAATTGAGCAACCTCCACATACTCGCCACAGAAATAGAAGCCGCAATCAACTCCACTCCCTACTAGGGATTGAAACTTTAAGCCAATTTTCGAGGTACTTTCAGCCTTGAGCCGCAATCAACTCTACTCCCTACTAGGGATTGAAACTTAGAGCTTCCTATGCCCAAATACTCGCCCAAAACGATCGCTCTCGTAAAAAACCGGGTTTCTTGATTGAGAGTGTATAAGTCCGACTGCTGCAAAAAGCCCGATCGACCACCAGCCTCACAAACAAGATAAACATCCGCTATAATCCAGAGTTTGCGTGTATTAATTGGTTAAGAGTAAAGTATTGCATCACTTTTGTGTAAAGTCCTATGGCACTAATTGTTCAGAAATACGGCGGAACATCGGTTGGTACAGTCGATCGCATTTTGGAAGTAGCGCGACGAGCAGTCAAAACAGTAAAGCTGGGAAACTCCTTAGTTGTCGTACTTTCGGCGATGGGAAAAACGACTGACGGTTTAGTGAAACTGGCTAAGGAAATTTCCGCAAATCCCAGCAAGCGGGAAATGGATATGTTGCTCTCCACCGGGGAGCAAGTCTCGATCGCGCTTTTGAGCATGGCACTGCAAGAAATGGGACAGCCCGCAATTTCCTTTACAGGAGCCCAAGTCGGCATCGTCACCGAAGCAGCCCACACCCGCGCCCGGATTTTGCGGATCGACCCGAACAGGGTTGAAACCCAGTTAAATAGCGGTAAAGTCGTAGTCGTCGCCGGTTTCCAAGGCATCGCCAACGCCGGAGAATTGGAAATTACCACCTTGGGGCGGGGCGGTTCCGACACCACAGCAGTCGCCCTTGCCGCAGCGCTGCGGGCCGATAGATGCGAAATTTATACTGACGTGCCCGGAATTCTGACTACAGATCCGCGCTTAGTTGGTGAGGCGCAATTGATGGACGAAATCACCTGCGACGAAATGCTGGAATTGGCGAGTTTGGGTGCAAAAGTCCTGCACCCGCGCGCCGTAGAAATTGCCAAGAATTACGGTGTGCCGCTGGTGGTGCTTTCTAGCTGGAGTGACGCGCCCGGTACGCGGGTAGTGTCCCCCCCTCCATCCGCCCGGCCTTTGGAGGGCTTGGAGCTCGCGAAAGCGGTGGATGCGGTGGAGTTTGATTTGGATCAGGCGGGGGTGTCGCTGTTGCGCTTGCCCGATCGCCCTGGAGTAGCAGCGCGGTTGTTTGGGGCGATCGCGCAGCAAAACCTCGATGTAGACTTAATTATTCAGTCAATTCACGAGGGAAATACTAACGATATCGCCTTTACGGTAAGGCGAAATTCGCTGAATCAAGCTGTGGCGGTTGCAGATGCAATTGTCCCCTCCCTCGGCAAGAATTCGCGCCCAGAATTGGGGGAACCGGAAGTGAGGGCAGAAGAAAGACCCATAGCTAAAGTTAGCATTGCGGGTGCGGGAATGATCGGCCGTCCGAGGGTAGCAGCCCAGATGTTTAATACTTTGGCGGATGCGGGGATTAATATTCAGATGATTTCGACTTCCGAGGTGAAGGTTAGTTGTACGATCGATGCGGCAGAGTGCGATCGGGCAGTTGCCGAACTTTGCAAAGCATTTGATGTCGCCAACTCCCCTGTCGGGCTGCGTTGTGCCTCGCAAAAACCGCCCGCTGTGAGGGCTGTAGCGTTGGATCTCAATCAAGCGCGTCTGGCAATTCGCCAATTGCCCGATCGACCCGGAGTAGCAGCAAAAATGTTCGGACTTTTAGCCGAAGAAAATATCAGCGTAGACACGATCATTCAATCGCAGCGGTGTCACAATATCGACGGCATATTAACGCGCGACATTGCATTTACCGTAGCACAAATTGACGCAGAAGCAGCTAAAACAGTCCTAGAAAAATCAGCAGTAGAATTCGGCTGGGGCGAAGTAGCAGTCGATACAGAAATCGCCAAAGTTAGCGTTGTCGGTTCCGGGATGGTAGCGCATCCGGGAGTTGCGGCAAAGATGTTTGAAGCGCTGTCGCAGCACCAAATCAACATTCAAATGATTGCAACTTCCGAGATTAAGATTAGCTGCGTTGTGGATGAGGCACAGGGTATCACAGCTTTGAAAGCAATTCACGCGGCGTTTGAGCTTTCGGGCAGTGAAAAAGTTCAAGTTCCAGCGTAATACTTGTTTGCTGAATTAGTCCTGGATGCGCGGATGGTCAGAAACCGGGTTTTTTCACAAAAATCTTGCATCGTAGCCCGTAGATTAGGTAAAAAACCCGGTTTCTTGGAGTCTTGACGCGCCCGTGACTGTTAATATTATGTCCGACTCAGCCTGTGTTAAGATGAAATTGGCGATCGGCCTTGATATCGTTTCCGGTTGCATCGGAATAATAAAATCGAGTCAACAGTCAACAGTCAACAGTCATGAGGAGTGCAACCGAAATTGATATGACAAATTTATTCAAACAATTTCTCGCAAATGAACTATTTGATCCTGATATTCAGCATCAAAAGATGCCTCAGCAATAAAAATCAATTGCCGAATATTTTGTCCGATACTTAATTTTGCATTGAGGAGAAAAATCCCCGGAATATGACAACCCTCAGCTAAATGATCTGTCAAATGCACGGGCATCGATTTACGATTGTTCGTCACCAATATAAAGTTATATTCCTCGCACCATTTAATAATTTCTGGATCTAAAGTTCCTCGACTCGGAGCTTCGGGTTCGCCCACGCACCAAATTATCAAATCGGGATTGCGTGTCAGCATTTCAGCTTTATAGCTAGGATCGACATTTTCATCTAACAGATAATTCAGACTCATTTGTGATTTGTTTAGCTTTTTGTTCCGCTATCAATTTTTGCAGTCTGGCAATACCAGGTGGAGGATTAAGTTGTTGTGCTTTAAGTTGCTGGTGACTCCACTCCAACCAATCAGCAATGTAGTTACTAACCGCCTCTTTGTTGTGCAGGTAGTAAAGGATAGTAGCATAAACTTGTTCCAAGTTTAGAGATGGATAAGTTTGAGCAATTTGTTCGGGAGTGCGATTGCGATGGATGAAATCATATAGAATGGTTTCAATGCCGATTCGCGTTCCTTTTATGCGAATATCATCGGGCCGCTGAAAGTCGAAATAGTCTTCAAGTTGCATGGGTGAACAATCCTATTTTAAAGTTTGTGTAAATTGAATTTATAATTAATATTGTATCATTTCAAGTGCTATTATTCCTTAGTCCGCGAATCGTCCTGACTTCGTATAGAAGGAGTTTCAACCGCCGATTAATATTTCTTTCGCGATCGCCTCCACCACCGGCACGCAAACCGAATTCCCAATTTGCTTGTAACTCTCCCCCGCACTGGAATAAGTCTTAAAATCTTCAGGAAAACCCATGAGACGGTAACATTCCTTCAGCGTCAACTTTCTCACCAAATTTCGATCGGGAAAATAGACAAAAAACCGGCCCGATGTTTCTTGCGAAGGAATTGTCGGATGCACGCCATCCACCGAATAAATGCGATTCGGCTGTCTGTGCACCCTCGACAAATGTTCTGTATTCGGCCTCACCCCAGTTTTCCAAGTACCTTTATTTCTGTATCCTACAAACACAAGTCCCGAATCTTGCTTTTTCGGATAATCAATTAAAGTATACTCTGATTTATCCAATATTTCAAAATCTCCCGTCTCGTCTAGAAAATCCCTGAGTTTGGGAGGAAACTTGCTTTTTAGAAATGAAAAATTGAAGGGTTTACCTTTAGTTGCAATAATAAATATTCTTTCGCGGTGTTGGGGAATGCCAAAGTCTTTAGCATTCAGCATTTTGTAATTCACGCTGTAGCCCAAATCTTCCAGACTAGCGATAATTACTTTTAAGGTATTTCCCTTGTCGTGATGGATTAAGTGCTTGACATTTTCCAGGACAACTACTTGAGGTTGTTTTACTTTGATGATTTTACAAATATCGAAAAATAGCGTACCTCTAGTATCTTCAAAGCCGAGCTTTTTGCCGCAGATGCTAAAAGGTTGGCACGGAAAACCGGCGACTAAAACATCAAAGTCTACTAATTCGGCGGGATTGATGTTACTGATGTCGGCAAAAGGCACTTCGCCGAAATTGTCTGCGTACACTTCTCGACATTTGGTGTTAATTTCGCAGGAAAAAATGCAGTCAAAGCCAACTTTCTCAAAACCTTGTCTGAAACCTCCTATTCCGGAAAATAAATCTATAAATTTCATCAATAATTTAATGCTAAATCTTGCCAAAACTAATGATAACAGATTTTGTTTCTCTTTCTTCTTTCACTCTGCGTTCTCTGCGCTCTCTGCGGTTAATAATACTCATTCAAACAAAAACCCCGCGACGGACAGGAAATTGCCGTGTCTGCCGATATCGCCTGTAATGCCGATCGCCCAAAAACTCCCAAACTTGTCCCGCAGCCGACTAAACTAGAAACAGCCAAAAAAATTACAGCTATTGTCTGCTTTATTTCACCATGAGTCAAACCTTGGAAAACCTCACCGCCATCGATGACAACCTCTCCAAACGCCACCTCGAACTCGATCCGGGCGGCTACTTCATCATCTATCTCGATCGCGAAACCGGCTTAATTTGCGCCAAACACTTCACCAACATTATCGACGATCGCGGCCTGGCAGTCGATCCCGAAACCGGCAAACCCATCCCCGCCCGCGGCAAGGTAGAACGCACTCAGTGGACGCTGTTTAGCGGCAGAACCGCCAAAGAACTTTGCGTCAAAATCCTAGAAGAAACCCGCCCCAGCCCGGTGACAATGTTAGATCACGCGGCTTATCTGGGACGGGAATTTGTGCGGGCAGAACTTGCATTGTTGAGCGATCGAGAATACGTTCAAGATTAGTCCAGCCTCGCCCTAATTTCTGGAAAAAAAGGCAACTTATCAGATTTAGCAGTACGCGATTACGAAAAACCTTGGTACCAGAAATAAGTCACCATCGGAATCACTGTCGCCAACACCAACAGCACAACCACAACAACTGTGGCATTACCTTGTTCTGTTTCTTCAGCTTTTTTAAAGGTGCCCTCAACTTGAATGTTGTCAACAACTTCAGGCGGGCCCGGATCTGGTTCACCGGACAAAACAGCAGCAATGCGCGAACTCGCCTCCGTCAACGCCTCGTTGTATTTGTTAGCTTCCCGCAGCGGCACTTGCAAGGTTTCCCCAGCTACACTCTGGGCAATTTCATCGGTTAGCAGGGACTTCACCCCTTCGCCGCTGCGAATTGCTGCGCTGTTGGTAACAGTGTCGAGAACCAGTAAAATTTGATTGGCCTGGGCTTCTTTTGTGGGAAACCACTGTTCAAACAGTTGGTTAGTAAAAGTGGCAGTTGTTTCGCCGTAGTCTAAGCGGTGGATGGTAACAAACCTGACTTCTTTGCCAGTTTGTTTTTCTAGGTTGTCGAGTTGGCTGGTGATATTGCTTTCGCTGCTGCGGCTGAGTACGTCGCCTTTGTCGAACACCCAAATTCGATCGCCCGCCGACAGCAGCGGCATTTCGTAAACGCCAGTCGCCAAGGCGGGCAATACCGCTATCTGCGAGGCGATCAGGGCGATCGCGATCGCCGCCGCCGCTGATTGGAGATATTTTCTCCAGTTAAACAATTGCTTGAGGAGTCTACTCATGAGGTTAACCGTAAAACTGACTTTTTCCCAAAAATACTATAGAAACCAGCGTAAAATTCAATTTATCCAAAGCAATATTTAAAATTAAGTCGCCAGTCAAACTCCCACCCGATGATTTGAGGATTTTAACTATGCAGCCAGCAGACAGTTATAAAGGTTGGATTCTGCAATCGCAGAAAGTATTCTATGTCGAAGTTTGGGATAGCCGGGGCAACCGCCACGTCGCCGTCCAAAATGCCAAGACTGAGGAGGAAGCTTTGGAATTGGCGAAAAAGTGGATTGACAAGTACGAGTCAAAACCCGGAAGAATGCCGATCGACATACCGTATCCTTTCGGAGACACGATCGATATGCCATTTTGAAGTCAGTTGACAAGAAAGCAGTTGGTAGTTGACAAGAAAGCAGTTGGTAGTTGACAAGAAAGCAGTTGACAAGAAAGCAGTTGGTAGTTGACAAGAAAGCAGTTGGTAGTTGGTTAGTAGTTCTTGGTTAGTAGCTATTGGTTAGTAGTTATTGGTTAGTAGAACGAACAACTAAAAATTAACAAATAACCACTGACCACTAAAAACAGTCAACAGTTAACAGTCAACAGTTAACAAAAGCTAGCCTTATATAGTCATTTCAAATAAGTATGATACTATTTAAAAATGAGGTAAAATTAATAAAAATAGTGAACCCGCTAGGAAAATGTCTTACAGTATTGATTTGAGAAAAAGAGTAGTGGATTATGTAAAAAAT
>NZ_JADEXD010000117.1 GCF_015207285.1 Tychonema sp. LEGE 07203
GGGTTATATCTAGCGCTACTTTATCAAATTAATCTAACATCACTATGACAGTTAATTTCGGAGTGGTACTGGTAACAGCAGGCTCGGAAGCCGAGGCCGAGAATATCGCCAAATCTCTCGTCGAAAACAAGCTGGCTGCTTGTGTGAGTTTGTCGCCGATTCGCTCGATTTATACTTGGCAAGGCGAGATTCATTCCGAGGCGGAGTGGCAGTTGGTGATTAAAACTGATTTGGCTAAATTTGAGGCTTTAAAAACAAAAATACAGGAACTCCATTCCTATGAAGTTCCCGAAATTATTGCGATTCCGATTGTCGCTGGGAGCGAGGCTTATCTGAATTGGCTGGGACAATCTTTAGGTTTGCAGTCAGGACTTTAGTCCTAAATTCTCCACGAATAAAGAGGGGTTCAATTCCCTGCTACAAACGGTCTCAAACCTACAGATTTTGACTGGTAGGGCCGATGACACCGACTTTGTGGCGAAAACTTAGTTCGCCGCCGAACCAACCTGTAACGCCCAGCAAGGTGGCAACGACGACCGACAAGGCTAAACCTGTAAAGACGATCGGCTCAGCCGGATTTCCCTGTCGCAACAGCAGGTTAATCAGCGAAAGCACCAGAGCCGCCACATTGCCGCCCATGTGCAACCAACCGGCACTGCGATCGCGCACTCTTTTTATGCGGAAAAAATCTAAAAAGCCCGTGATTCCAGCCAAAATCCCCGCACCAAAACCGCAACCGATCAGCCAAACCGAAGCTCTCGCCCAAAACGGATCGCTGGTGAGCCAATAACCGATATCCGTGCCGGCGGCTCCGACTAAAAAGGCGATCGGAAACACGATCAGCACTGGGTGGAGGGGATGGCCCGCCACTGAAACTGTACTGGTAATCCCGGCATCGCGATATTCTGCGTCATCACTTTCGAGAATCGGCGGAATGTTGGGATAAGGTGTACTATTTGTTTGACTTGTTTCCATGATTTTTACAGATAACTTTTGTACGAAAAACCCGTTTTTATGGGATTGAAGTTAATCCATAATCCGATCGCCACTTTCGTCAACGCGGATCTGCCGAACTACGTCAGAAATTTCCTCCGCGTCTTTGACGTGGTGCAGGGCTTTCTTTTCCCCGTCTGCTTCTTCTACAATGAAATAAGTTGGAACTGTAACTGTGTCTCCCGTGATGTCTGGCACGTGATCTACCGCCAGTTGCTGGGCTTTTTCTTCAATGGTTTGCGGTTTGTCGGAAATGCGATCGCCCGGATTGACAGTGCGTTCCATATCTTTGCCCGGTTTGTCGGTACTCATAAAACCTCTGTAGTATTTCTAAATTTTTTGCTGGCTGTAATTCCTAATATTGAACGAAAAATGTGCCTGCGTTAACATCTCCCAAGGGGTGTAAATTGCAGTTATGCCGATCGCCTGGAGTATCTTCCTCTAGGTAGAGACTTTTGAGCTGGTTCCAAAACTACCCAAGCTAAAATCAAAGTATTATCTTAATTCTGGTTGTACTCATACATGATGTTAACTGTCAACTGTTAACTGTTAACTGTTAACTGTTAACTGTCAACTGTTAACTGTTAACTGTTAATTTAGTATGCTGATGAAAAGAAGATTTGATATTATTTGTTCTTTCCCTTTAAATTCCCCATGAAAAATTACGATTGGATTGTTGTCGGCGGCGGAATTACGGGCGCAGCAGTGAGTTACGAACTCACAAAAAAAGGTTTTGCGGTGCTGCTTTTGGAACGAGATACTGCGATGCAAAATGCTACTCGTTTTAGTTACGGCGGCTTGGCTTATTGGTCGGGTACGACTGATTTAACTCGCCTGTTGTGTAGGAAAGGTATCGAACGCCACCGCAATTTATCGACTGAATTAGATGCTGATACGGAGTTTCGCGAGTTGGATTTGTTGCTGACAATTGATGCGGGCAGCGATGCCGAACAAGTAGCGGCTAATTACGCGCATTTTGCAATTCCCCCGCAGCTTTTGAGCGCTGCAGAAGCTGGTGAGTTGGAACCTTTGCTGAATAAAAGTGCGATCGCCGGAGCTCTGACTGTGCGTCACGGTCACATTTCCCCTACAGCCACAAATCAAGCTTATTGTCAAGCATTTGTGCGGTTGGGAGGAACTGTAGAATTTGCAGAAGTAACTGGGTTAATTTCAGAAGGAAATCGGATTTCGGGAGTCAAAACAATACGCGAAAATTATGCTTGCAAAAATGCGGTGATTTGTGCCGGAGGTTGGAGTCGAAGTTTGCTGAAGACGGCAGGTATTTCTGCGGGAGTTTATTTTACTCGCGCTGAGATTTTGGAGACTCCACCTGTGGATTTGCAACTCAGGACTTTTGTGATGCCCGCGCTATTAAAACGTTTTGAATTGGAAGCACAATCGAGTAAAATTGAGGTAGATTTTCTGTGGGATGAACCGGGTAAAGAGTTGCACCCGCCGATTTTCGATGCTGGTGCAATTCGATTTAATGATGGCAGTTTGCGGCTGGGGCAATTGTCTCGCACTTTGAGCGATTTGAATGCTAAAGTCGATCGCCAAACTAGCGAAAAAGCAATTCGTGCCGGTATCGGCAAGGTTTTGCCAGATGCGGCAAATTTACCTGCAACTTGGCACGATTGTATAGTAGCCTTTAGCGCCGATAAATTGCCTGTAGTGGGGCCGATTGGCGATCGACCTGGATTGCAGGTTTTTTCTGGTTTGAGCAATCCTTTGGCTGTTGTACCCGCTTTAGCTGAGCGATTTGCAAATTGGGTGGCGGGAGAAGAAGATTGGGCGATCGAGCTTTTGTCACCCAATCGATTTGCTTAAATCAGTCTCATAATGTATAGCCTTTCAAGCGTAACATGAGGTGCTCTCGCGGACATTGGGCATCGGGCATTGGGCATTGGGAAGAAGGCCCGCCCAGGGAATAAGGCCCGCCCAGGGAATAAGGCCCGCCCAGGGCATTGGGTATAGGCAGGAGTGGAAGTATCCCGCATACCTCACCAAGCTTGAGAACCGCTATAGAACCCATTTGACATCTTTGAGTTTTTGGGGGTGAGATTTACGCAAGGGGCGAGAAACCGGGTATTCTTGGAGTTTTTGGTTGGGTGACGAGAAATATAGAGAGAAACCCGGTTTCTGAGATTTACATAGATATCAAATGGGTTCTATAGGGTTATTTGGCTGTCCTGAACTTTTGGTGGTAATTTAATCTAATATTTGGCAATAGGTAATCGGTAATAAATCATGAATCGATCGCCAATTACCAATTACCTATTATATCAAATCCGGTAGCATACCAATTATAAAATCGAGTCAGATCAAATCCGCGCTTCATCGTTCTGTATTCATCTCTCTCTCTTGTCTTTCTCTGTGTTCTCTGCGGTCTAGCGCCGGTTAAATAATTCCGATGCAACGGTCAACGATATTATCCATTACCCGCAGCCAAACATACAACATTTTTCCCCAAATATCCGAAACAGCCAATCTTGCAATCACAGACCGCGGGGCGAGCTGTTTAACTCCCCGCCAAACGGGAATCTTTTTGCTAAGATAGCACTATATTTCTTGAGGTCAAACTTGTTGACTTTTTCGCTGTCCGTACACAGGCAAAGTGCTTTGTTGGGGTTGAACTGCGCTGTCTTTATTGCTGCACCGACATCATTAAATTGTTCTCACTTCCCGGCGGCTTTAAATTCAAAAACCAGCATGACTTCTACCCGATCGCCAGCCTATTATTATTTTTTAGTAGAATAATCGAGCCGGCTCTGTTGCAAAAATTTACCAAAAAGTTGGGGTAGTGCCCCGTCCTTATAGGACGGCTTTAATTACGAGAAGTGTGAAGACTTGTTAAATATATAGCCTTTCGAGCTCTCCTATGAGGTACTATCCGGGATAGGCCCGCGCCGGCCCGCGCCGGGCAAACCGGCCCGCGCCGGCCCGCGCCGGGCATACCTCACCACGCTTGAGAACCGCTATACAGACTTATAAGTAAAAGTTTTAGCAAAAGTTATAAACTATTCCAATGATAGTTTTAGAGTTTAAGTTGAAGGGCAAAGCGGAGCAATATCGAATCATCGACGACATGATTCGGACGGCTCAATTTGTCAGAAACAAAACTCTTAGACATTGGATAGACAACCAAGAAATTAAGTTAGTAGACCTGTACAAACAATGCGCCGTTGTAGCGAAAGAGTTTGAATGGGCAGGCAAGCTTAACTCAACGGCACGTCAAGCGATGGCCCAACGTGCTATTTTTGCTATCCAACGTTTCTCCGCCAATTGTAAAGCTAAGAAGCCCGGAAAAAAGGGCTACCCACAGTTCAAGAAGTACACTCGTTCCGTCGAGTACAAACAATCCGGCTGGGCGCTTTCTAGCGACAAAAGATACCTAACATTTAAGGACGGTTTTGCTGCTGGAAAATTCAAGTTAATTGGTAGTCGGGACTTATATTTCTATGCGCCCGATGAGATTAAGCGAATTAGGGTAGTGCGTCGTGCCGACGGCTATTATGCCCAATTCTGCATCAACGTCGAACGAAAAGAGGAACCCGTTTCTACTGGTAAAATGATTGGCATAGATGTTGGATTAAACCACTTCTATACTGACAGCGACGGCGAAACAGTTCCTAATCCTCGGTATCTCCGCAAAAGCGAAAAAACTCTGAAGAGATTGCAGAAGCGAGTTTCTCGGAAAAAGAAAGGCTCCAAAAGCCGGAAAAAGGCGATCGACAAGTTAGGAAGAAAACATCTAAAGGTTAGTCGGCAGCGCAAAGACTTCGCCATTAAGACGGCGTTGTGCGTAGTGAAATCTAACGATTTTGTAGCCTAGGTCGACCTTCAAGTACGTAATATGGTCAAGAACCATAAACTCGCTAAGTCGATTAGTGATGCCGCGTGGTCGCAGACTCGATAGTTATTTGGAGTATTTTGGAAAAGTGTACAGCAAAACAGTTATTGCTGTTCCGCCACAATACACATCTCAGAAATGTTCAAACTGTGGCAATATTGTTAAGAAAACTTTATCAACCCGAACGCATATTTGCGGGTGCGGAACGATACTAGATCGCGACCACAACGCTGGAAAAAATATTTTAGCAAAGGGTTTGAAAGCCCGTGCAGGAATCAATTTAAATACGGTGGGGCACACCGGAATTAACGCTGGGGGACAGACCGACCTCTACTCGCTGGTGGCGACATCAACGAGCAAATCGACTGGCCGATCCCAGAATCCCCTCGCCTCGATAGCAGGGGAGTGTCAAAAATAACTGTGCTTTCACCGCAGGCCCAAAGATAAAATTGTCCTAGAAAGACGGGGTTTTGAACCCATTTCAGCATAAAATCTTAAAATATTTTAAAGCTGTGCCTAACTACTGGCGTCAGTTAATAACTACGGCATCGAAATCGCTATGACTATTGGCTACCTCGCCCTCGTTCTCCACGCTCACCTACCTTTTGTCCGCCACCCCGAAAGCGACTACGTTTTAGAAGAAGAATGGCTGTTTGAGGCAATCGCCGAAACATACGTTCCCCTGCTACAAGTCTTTGAGGGGCTGGTTCGCGACGGCATCGACTTTAAAATTACCATGAGCATGACACCGCCCTTGGTGGCGATGCTGCGCGACCCCTTGCTGCAAGACCGCTTCGACGACCATTTAGCCAAACTCCAAGAACTAGCCGAACTCGAAATTGAACACCACAGCGGCAGCGGCCATCTCCGATATTTAGCCGAACATTACGCCACCCACTTCTGTCAAGTCCGCAAATTTTGGGAAAAGTACGATCGAGATTTAGTAACAGCCTTCAAACAATTCCAAGATAGCAACAACCTCGAAATCATGACCTGCGGGGCCACCCACGGCTACTTACCGCTGATGAAAATGTACCCCGAGGCAGTTTGGGCGCAAATACAAGTAGCCTGCGAAAGCTACGAACAAAACTTCGGGCGCCGACCACAAGGCATTTGGCTGCCCGAATGCGCCTACTACGAGGGCTTAGAGAGGATGTTAGCCGACGCGGGGCTCCGCTACTTCCTCACAGACGGTCACGGCATCCTCTACGCCCGCCCGCGTCCCCGCTACGGCAGTTACGCCCCGATTTTCACCGAATGCGGAGTAGCAGCCTTCGGCCGAGATCACGAATCGTCGCAGCAGGTTTGGTCATCCGAAGTCGGCTACCCCGGCGCGGCCGAATACCGGGAATTCTACAAAGATTTGGGTTGGGAAGCCGAATACGACTACATCAAACCCTACATCATGCCCAACGGCCAGCGCAAAAACACCGGGATTAAATATCACAAAATCACCGGTCGCGGATTGGGTTTAGGCGACAAACAGTTATACGATCCTTACTGGGCGCGGGAAAAAGCAGCCGAACACGCCAGCAACTTTGCTTTCAACCGGGAACGGCAAGTCGAACACCTCCACGGCATCATGCAGCGCCCCCCGATTATCGTTTCGCCTTACGATGCCGAACTTTTCGGTCACTGGTGGTACGAAGGGCCTTGGTTCTTGGATTACTTGTTCCGCAAGAGTTGGTACGACCAAAATACCTACGAGATGACGCACTTAGCCGATTATTTGCGGGAAAATCCGACTCAGCAAGTTTGCCGCCCGTCGCAGTCTAGCTGGGGTTTCCGGGGTTTCCACGAGTATTGGCTCAACGATACCAATGCTTGGATTTACCCGCACTTGCACAAAGCTGCGGAACGGATGATTGAATTGGGAAGCATGGAACCAGAGGATGAATTGCAGTCTAGGGCTTTGAACCAGGCCGCGCGGGAAGTGCTGTTAGCTCAATCGTCTGACTGGGCGTTTATCATGCGTACAGGGACGATGGTTCCCTATGCGGTGCGGCGGACTCGATCGCACTTAATGCGCTTTCACAAGCTGTACGATGAAGTCAAAGAAGGCAAAGTCGATGCCGGTTGGTTGGAGAAGGTCGAAGAGATTGACAACATCTTCCCCGAAATTAACTATCGCGTTTATCGATCGCTTTAAAACGAAAGATTAAAGAAAAGATTTCATCAATCCTTTCAAACGCGGCCGACATTTCATGCAGGCTTGTGGAAGTATCCAAACAGAAAGACAGCCGCTCTTCTATCGCCTGCTTCATCCCCCCAGTTCTGTGCGAGCAAGCGCGCGGGGCGGGGTAATCTCGGAGTGTAGTTATTGAAAACCCGCCAGGGCTGTTTTTTTTTGAAACAAATAGCACGTTATACCATTTTTCTAAAGATGTTCTGTGCTATGGATGAAGTCTTAGCCCCCCCAAGGCATCGGGGGGGTTGGGGGGGGTAATATCTAGCGCTACTTTATTTCATTGGTATTATAGAACCCATTTGATATCTATTCTGCGTAAATCTCAGAAACCGGGTTTCTGTCTATATTTCTCGTCACCCAACCAAAAACTCCAAGAAACCCGGTTTCTCGCCTGCGTAAATCTCAGAAACCGGGTTTCTGTCTATATTTCTCGTCACCCAACCCAAAAACTCAAAGATGTCAAATGGGTTCTATATAGTTTCCGGTTGCATCGGAATAATAAAATCGAGTCAACAGTTCACATTCAACCATTCAGTTTTTTCGACCCGCCCGTCAACTCTCAACAGTCAACTCTCAACAGTCAATTAGCCTTTTATGAACAGGCAAGATGCCTGTTCCACAAGAAAATTTATCTTTTGTGGAACAGGCCGGACAGCCTGTTGCTGACAATGGTGCAATATATCAGATCAAAAGGACTTTTGCAGCTCAAGTTGTTGTTCTGTCAGTGCCAAAGCTTACTAATTAACCTTTAGGGGCAACTGTCAGCCAGAGAACGGGAGTGGGGGAGAACCGGAGTAGGGGAAAACGGGAGAGTGGGCAAAATCTTCCTTCTACTCTCGAACCTCAAATCTCAGCATCCGTTACATCCATTGCATCCCGTACATTGCGACGGAAGCCGAACTTCACGCTTGACTTCTGCTAAGCGGGTTCTAGTTCATCTTCAAAGAACCAAGTCGCAAAACCGTCAAACTTGACAACCACGCCTACTCCACTGCCGTCAACCATTCTGAATCCGTCAACAGTGCCTACGGGATTTTCCTTGATCTTGCCCACGATATTTGCAGGTATCCGATCTCTGAGACGGCGCACCTTAACTCTCTGACCTACTTCTATTGCCACTGAAATTGTTCTCCTGCTCTATATAACCTACATACAAGCGTCCATTTTACAGTTTGGCGGGAGCGATCGAACAGCAACGCCAGCGGGCAAATCGCCAGCGATAATTTTTTGGGGGAATTTCGATCGAATTTTGCCTAAAAGACGGTATTCTAGTCGGAGTTGCTCCCGCCGCGACACGCTCCGCCGAGCTAGCGTTCCGCAGCAAGCTCCGCTCGCCATCTCCCGGCGCACCGCTACCGATAATTATTTTTTATCGCTTCCCTAAACGAATCTTTTTATTAACTGCCACAATTACAGGTTTTCTCCCCAATTATTCATCCTTCCGGCAGAATGCAAAAAGCATTCATCAGCAATAATAAATTTTATATTGGCTATATATAAATACTCGTCCTACAACCTTGACATTGGCGCAATCTCCTGCTGGGAAAGACTTAGAGTCTGGCATGCTAAATTTGCTGTATGTCAGAGTTTAGCAAACCTGCAGGTTGTAACGGTTTACTAAAATTTGATAACAAACAGAAGATTTAATGCTAAAGTTTAATGCTGAGAAAGCTTATTTTTTGTGCGGTTTGAGAGCAAAAAAAAAGTGGAACGATTGCCGGATTAAGGAAGTCTAATAAAGGAAATGAAGTTAAGGAACTTCAACATGACAAAATTGAAATTATGAAGAAAATTTTTACGTGCTGGCGATCGACCAAAATTGGGATCGGAAGTTTGTCCTTGGCAGTGCTGGCCTGTCTGCCGGCATTGGGCGGGGCGATCGCCAGTCCGCTATCTCCATCCCCCAAACAGCAGTCAAACCTTACTAAAATTGTCTCAGCTCCTCGACCGCCAACAAAGCCGATCGACTCAAAATATCGAAAAAATCCGGCAGGCTCGGCGGCGAATCCATCCCCAGCCGCAACCACAAACGCTCGGGGAACAGCAGCCGGACGATCGCTCGAAATTAAAGAAATTCGCGGTAGTGTCAGCTTTAAGGGCAGGCCGGCAGTCGCGGGCGATCGGCTCCAAGCTCCCGGAGACGAAATCATCACCGGCGCAAATTCCACAGCCAGGATCGCGATCGACAACAACACCGGCATCGTGGAAGTTGCCGAAAAAACCGCAGTCAGAATATCCAATTTGTCTGGTAGTGAAGGCGGCGAAAAAGACACAGCCATTTTTGTCAGCAGGGGGCGAGTCAGGTTGTCGATCGGCAAAACTGCTGCGGCAACTCCGGCAGCCAACACCTCAACAATCATCCCGCCGAACCAAATCGCCGCCCTCAATAGCTTCAGCGGATTAGGCAACTTGAGTCAAATTGCCCAACAAAAAAAATCTGCCAGAACCGCCCCAGTCAGGGTAGAAACCCCCGAAGGCGTGGCCGGAGTCCGCGGCACCTCCTTTGGAGTCAGCGTCAGCGAGGGCAAAACCTCAGTCGAAACTATTGAAGGTGCTGTCGCAGTATCCGGCAGCACCGACTCAGAAGTCGTTGTCAACGGCGGCAGCGCGACGACAATTTTCTCTCAATCTCCTCCCGCGCCCATCTCGGCGAGCCCTCGCCTAGCCGAACTCAAAGTCCGCAGTTTGTTCAGACTCAGTGGCAATATCTATCGCCTCAGCGGTCAAATTAACCCGATCGACATAATTTATGTCAATAACGAAGCGGTTAAGATCGATCGAGACGGCAAATTCAAGATCCAAGGGATTTTACCTCCCAGCCGCCGCCTCAACATTGTAGTGCGAGCCCCCTCCGTCAGAGAACGGCATTACAGCCTTGCAGTTCCTTAAACAACCAATCTAGCCGTAAGGATAGCCCAGTAGCTAATGACAGCTCAAAGATTGGATCGCGCGCGCGATCCTTTTTTGTTATGGTAATCGGCGATGATTGGCTTGATTATTTCGTTTGCGGGCGAAGCATTTCGCGGTGAATCTGTGCAGTCAAAATAAAGAAACTTTGCACCGCGCTTTGTGCTTGCGGTATTGTAAAAGTTCACGAGTATAAATCTTCTCGAACCTCGGACTCGAATGTCAATTATTGCGTCAAATTAATTGCATGAAGTTCAAAAAATTGATTGAGAATCTCAAACATCAACCGATCGCCCTCCGGCAATATATAATCACAAATCCTCCCTGGATGACAGGCGCTGTAGCAGGCCTAATTTCTGTAACCATGCTGCAATTGGGAATCTGGAAACCCCTAGACTATTTGGGATACAAAACGCTATTTGAAATTCGACAATCGGGAATTTTGCCAAATCCGGGGTGGGATGGGAGAATTGCCGTAATTGCGATCGAACCCCAAAGCTTGCAGGAATACGGTAAATTTCCTTGGCCGCGCAATCGCTACGCCCAACTGCTGCAGGCGCTAAAAAAATCTCCCCCCACAGCAGTTGGCTTCGACATTCTTTTCCTCGATCCGAGTCCGAAAGATGATATTTTAGCGGAGGCAATCGCCGCCAACGGCAAAGTTGTACTTCCGAGAACCACCAAAGAAGAACCCGTAGCATCTTTAAAAGCAGCCGCCGCCGGTGTCGGACACATCGTGCACGAACCCAACAGCGACGGCGTTAGTCGCGATGCAAAAATCTTTCTGGGATCTATTCCTAACTTCAGTTTAGCAATGGCTCACAGGTATAATGCTGCTAACCCGCAAAATCCTGTATTGCTGCCGCAGCCAGAAAATATGCAAGACCAAAAAGTCTGGATTAACTGGCCGGGGAAAACAGACAATCTACCAACCTATGCTTTTGTTGATGTTGTAGAAGGTAGAATTCCTGAAAATGCTTTAGCCAATAAATTAGTCTTAGTCGGCTTCGTCGCTACGGGTGTTGACCAGATATCTACACCTCTCAACAAAACTACGGCTGGGGTTTATTTATATGCGGCGCTGCTTGACAATTTGCTCAATCAACGCTTGCTGCGGCGGCTGCCGGTACTGTTAGAATTTTTTTTATTGTTGGGAATTGGGCCGCTGACTGCTTTGGTTCTCGGAAAGCGAGGTGTTAAAGAGAGAATTGCGATCGCCCTCGGTTTACCTGTAGTTTGGATTGCCGCCGCTGCTGTATTATTTGGCTATTATTTTTGGTGGATTCCCATTGCCGCACCCATCGGCACTTTAATTTTATCTGGAACTGCTTTGCAACTGCGGGAACAATACGAAAAACAGCAGTTAATGAGGTTATTTGAAAAGCACGTCGCTCCCGAAACTGCTCAGCTTATTTGGCAGCGCAAAGCTGAGATATTTGAACAGGGAGAACTCGAACCTCAAGAACTTACAGCAACAGTGTTGTTTATGGATATTCGCAGTTTTACTTCGATTTCCGAAAAAATGCCCGCGCGGGATTTGCTCACCTGGCTTAACAATTATTTGGAAGCGATGACCGACTGTATCATGGATCACGGCGGTGTTGTCGATAAATACATCGGCGATGCAATTATGGCAGTTTTTGGCGTGCCTTTTTGCCACACAGAATATGCAGAAATTCAACAAGATGCTTTGAATGCAGTTGCAGCTTGCATCGCCATGCACGAAAAGCTGCACGAAATTAACCAAAACCTGAGAATTGAACGCAAACCTTTAATTAAGTTTGGTATTGGTTTGCATACCGGACAGTTAGTTGCCGGTAGCGTGGGCGGTTCCCGGCGTTTGAATTATTCTGTGATCGGCGATGCTGTCAATGTTGCCGCTAGATTGGAGGCGATGAATAAGGAAATTGTTTCTGATAGTCCTTTTAATTTGTTGGTGACGGGGAGGACTTTTGCCTACGTGCGCGATCGCTACGAAGGCCAAAAAGTAGGCTCGATTCAATTGCGGGGTAAAAAAGAAGAGACAGTGGTTTATGCTATTTTGGGCGAAAAGCAAGAGTTAGCAGTCAGCAGTCAGTAGTTATTAGTTGGTAGTTATTAGTTGGTAGTTATTAGTTATTGATTGTTATTGATTGTTATTGATAAAATTAATGACTCGATTAATTAGTGAGTTGACGCACGGCTAGATAATTCCATTTGGGTAAATATTCATCAAAAACAATTGTCAGGTTTTGTTCAATCATTAGTCACCTTTCGAGCAATTTTATAGATTCGATATACCACATTTACAACTACAGATAGATCCTGGTTAGTGTGAATTTTTTCCCTGAGACTTTTGACGAAATCTAGACTTGTAAAAATCACTCCTTGACAAGCTCTGGTAATATGAGGAAACAGTCCATGTTCAATGGGATTATATTTAGACGAACAGAGAGGATGTAGCCTTTCAAGCGAAAGATGAGGTACTATGCGGCAAACCACGCAAACCAGGCAAACCGGGCAAACCGGGCATAAGGCATACCTCACTTTTTTAACAACCGCTATAATGAGCAATTATGAGTTCAATTTCGATTTCATCTACTAACTTTTGTAAATCTTGTTTAAACATATAATGATAATGATTAGAATTGTTGCTGCCGCCACCATCACGCAAGGCTAAAATCGAATTGGCATTAGGGTAGGCGGTTTTTCCATAATTGTTCCACCAGTGTTTGATTGGATTCACAAGCAAATTCACTGGTATCCTTACTGTTACCTAATGCTACATAGCCTCGATTTTTTTGGAAATCGCAAATTCCATATAAAATCACTTTCTCGCTACCTAAACTCCCAAAAAAATGGTAAGAAAGTAATAATAAATTTGGTTGTATAAAGAGGGCAGAGACGATACAAATCACCTAAAATTTCTTTTTTTTGGCATCCAAACTAATAACGGGATTGCCTTGTTCTTTATACTGTATGTCGAGCATAATATATCGATCGCTCTTATTCTTGATTTGCGATCGATTATTCAGCAAACCCTAGTTAGTTAACAGTTAACAGTCAACAGTCAACCAAATCATGAAAATCCGATCCGCAGTTGAAAGCGACTTGCCAGCAATTGTTCAAATATACAACGCAGCAATACCGGGCAGAATAGCCACAGCCGATTTAGAACCAGTCTCAGTAGAAAGCCGCCTCGCGTGGTACAGATCGCACCCTCCCAATTCCTGGCCGATTTGGGTAATGGAATCAGAACAAAATATTGTTGGCTGGCTGAGTTTGCAGCTTTTCTACGGACGCGCAGCATATAAGCATACAGCAGAAGTTAGCCTCTACGTCGCGCCCGATCGCCAACGCTGCGGAATCGGACAAAAATTATTGCAATCGGCAATCCTGCGGAGTCCAGAATTGCAACTTAAAAACCTGATCGGCATGATTTTTGCCCACAATCAGCCGAGTTTAAGATTGTTCGAGAAATTTGGTTTTCAGCAGTGGGGATATCTGCCGCAAGTCACCGAACTTGACGGCGTTGAGAGAGATGTGATAATTCTCGGTTTGCGTTGTTTGTAGGGATTTGGGCGAGAGTCTTTCCGAAAGTGTCAACTTAAGATTAAAAATCTTTGTCAGCTTTTGAGCATTTAAATTGTCTGTTAAAGGGCGATCGAACAATCATATCAATTCCGGTTGCACTCATACATGATTGTTGACTGTTGATTGTTGACTGTTGACTGTTGACTGTTAACTGTTAACTGTTAAGAGGGCGGGCACTCTTGGCACCGCCCCTACTGACTGTTGACTGTTGAGGCGTTGACTGTTGACTGTTGAGGCGTTGACTGTTGACTGTTGACTGTTGACTGTTGAGAGTTGACTCGATTTTATTATTCCGATGCAACCGTCCACGATATCAGTGGGGCCCACTCCACAAGACTTTAAATAAACATTACCACTCGCCCTCGCATCCCAAGCCGCTTTGATTGACTTGCGCCAAATAATTCAGCTTGGATGGTGGGTTGTGTGCCGCCGCGCTGCTGAGAAAGGGCGACACACCAACGCCGGCGCGCCGGATTCGCCCTGCTATCATTTCGATCGCCCCCAAAGCACAACCCCGTGCGAGAATATACTGATCCCCATCCACAGCGCGCCCGCACTTCGGAGACAAGGGTTTTAAGCCGATCGCCCCGAAATTGCCGATCGACACGCCAAACCCTCGAATCAGCAGTCTTGAATAGACATCTCCGATAATTATTGTGGAGGGCATCTTGCTCGCTTGCTGGCTTTTTCAGGAGAAGTATAATAACGTCTCCCGCCTCCAACCACCGGCTCGGCGTACAAATCAAATATTTAAACTGTATAATTGTAACAACCAATTACATATTTTTAATTTTTAATTCTCAAAGTAACACTTTCCTAACAATCAAAGATATGCCTGAAATTCCTGTAGAAAGTTCCCCACTGTTTCACAACAGCATCAGTGAGCTAGAGCAGGCGGAATCAGCCCTCGAACTTGCTTGGAACGAACTCGAAAAACAAACAGTAGAAACTATAGCTGAACTCGCCAAATCCTGCCCAGTAAACGCACAGGCAATAGGCGATCGCTTTACTGAGACCAAGCAACTCTGCCAGGAGTTCAAAACCAAAATGAAACAAGCCCTCTCGCGGCTGGAATTTCATGTAGAAAACTCGCCAATGGCAGTTATAGAATGGGACAGCGAATGTCGGGCAGTGCGGTGGTCGGCAATAGCCGAACAAATATTTGGCTGGAGTGCAGCAGAAGTAATCGGCAAACACTGGCAGGAATGGTCAATTGTTTATCCAGAAGACTTCGATCGAGTGTCTGCCATCACAAATCAACTGTTACAGAACAAAGAAGCTCGCAGCATTTGCCGCAACCGGAACTATACCAAAGATGGCTCAGTAATTTACTGCGAATGGTATAATTCTGCACTAATCGATGCAGAGGGAAAAGTAGTTTCAATTCTCTCTTTTGCTAGGAACATAACCGAACACCACCGCACTCAAGAAGAACTTCACCAGCGCGAACAGGCATTCAGCGCGATCGCCGAAAACGCTACCGATATCATAGCCCGGTTCGACCGAGAACTGCGCCACCTTTACATCAACCAAGCCGTAGAAGCTGTCACCGGAAAAACTCCGGCCCAATTTCTCGGCAAAACTACCAGTGAATTGGCATTGTCGCCGCAGTTGTGCAACCCGTTAAACGCAGCTTTTTCTAAAGTTTTTAGCACGGGAAAACCAGAAACAATAGAATTTGAATACCCTACTGCTAGCGGCACAAAATATTACCACTGTCGGATTATGCCAGAATTTGCTGAGGACAATTCAGTAGGAACTGTTTTGGCGATCGCCCGCGATATCACAGAAATCAAACAAATTGAAGCCGAGTTGCGCCAAAGCGAAGCTCGATTTAGGCGCGTCGTGGAGTCTAACATCATCGGCATAATTTTTTGGAACATTAACGGCAAGATTATTGATGCCAATCAAGCTTTTTTAAACCTAGTAGGGTACACGCGAGACGATTTGTTTTCCGAAAAGATTTCCTGGCAAGCAATGACACCGCCAGAGTACCGCAATCTAGACGAACAAAAACTTGCAGAACTGGCAGCTACCAGCAAAACTACTCCTTTTGAAAAAGAATACATCCGCTCGGACGGTGGCCGCGTGCCAGTGCTGCTAGGCTCTGCACTGTTAGAAGGCTCGCGGGAATTAGGAGTGAGTTTTGTGCTGGATGTGACCGATCGCAAACAAGCCGAATTAGAGCTAGAAAAACAGCAAGAACTTTTAGAAAGCATCATTAAAACCATCCCTAACTTCCTGTACATTTACGACACAGAAGCACAGCAAAATATTTATGCAAATGCAGCAGTCACAGCGATGCTGGGCTACACTCCCCAAGAATTGCAAGACAAAGGTTCAGAAGCAATCTCTAGCTTGATTTACCCCGAGGATATGCCCAAGTTAATTGCAGGTATGCAGCGGCTGGAAAACAGCAGCAACCCCCAGGAAACAGATGACATCGACTACAGAATCAAACACAAAAATGGGGAATGGCGCTGGGTTCACGATCGATCGACTATCTTCAAAAGAACCCCAGAGGGCAAAATGAAGCAAGTAATCGGTTCCGTACTCGACATTAGCGATCGCAAAAAAGCCGAAGAATCTTTAAAACAGCAAAACGAATTGCTGCAAACAATCTTCGACAACGTGCCAGTCATGCTGACATTCTTGGATGCCCAGGGTGAATTAAGCTTGGTAAACCGCCACTGGGAACAAGTGCTCGGCTGGAGTTTTGCAGAAGCCAAAAACCGCGATATGTGGGCGGAATTTTATCCGCAGCCGGAATACCGACAATATGTTTTGGAGTGGATTCAAGCAGCAACCGAAAACTGGGGCGACTTCCAAACAAAAGTTAGAGATGGGCGAATTATCGACACTACTTGGGCAAACGTTCGCCTCTCCGACGGCAGGTCAATCGGCATCGGTCAAGATATCAGCGACCGCAAGCGAGCCGAAGCAGAACTCCAACAGCTCAACGAAACTTTAGAAGCTCAAGTCGCCCGGCGTACCGCCGAACTAGAGACTTTTTTTGATGCTTTACCCGATCTGATTTTTGTTGTAGAACAAGACAGTATGCGCTTTTCTTTTGTCAACTGCTCTATTGTCGCATTTTCCGGCTTCGACAGCAGGCAGCAGATGCAGGGCAAAACTATTTATGAATGCTATCCAAGGGAACTTGCAGAGCGATTTTACAGCGAAAATATGCAAGTATTTTCATCTGGAAAGACGATTCACTACCAGGAAAATTTTGTGGTGTCCGGCGATACTGTTTACTTCGACACTTTTAAAATTCCTCTCAAGAATATGGAGGGCGAGGTTTATGCTTTAATTGGCACGGCTCGCAATGTCACTGAGTTGATAAAGACGAAACAAGCTTTGTCGGAACGCACGGAGCAATTAGAGGCTGCCAATCAAGAATTAGAATCTTTTGGCTACTCGGTTTCTCACGACTTGCGCGCTCCTTTGCGCCATATTTCAGGTTTTGTTAATGCTTTGAAACAGCGGTTAGAATCCACTGAGGTTTTGAACGATCCTAAAATTGTTCACTACATTGAAATAATTGATGACAGCAGCAAAAAAATGAGCTTGTTGATTGACGGTTTGCTGGCTCTTTCGCGGGTGGGGCGCACTGAGTTAATCCAAATTCCGATCGATCTTGGCCGTTTGGTGCAAACCGCGATTAAATTGAGCAAATCCCGGACTGTAGCAGAGCAGCCGGAAACTCCCGAGAGCAAAGTTGAATTTACCGTCGGAAATTTGCCGGGGGTGATGGGAGATCCAACCTTGCTGCAACAGGTGTTCAGCAATTTGATCGACAACGCCGTCAAGTTCAGCCGCGGACGCAATCCGGCTACAATAGTGATTGATGCTCTACCGGATGGAACGATTTTTGTCAAGGATAACGGGGTAGGTTTTCCGATGGAATATGCCGATCGGCTGTTTGGAGTTTTTCAGAGGCTGCACTCGCAGAGAGAATTTGAAGGTACCGGCATCGGTTTGGCGATCGTGCAGCGGATTGTTCACCGCCACGGCGGCACGATTTGGGCAAGGAGCGCACCTAGTCAAGGAGCCACGTTTTACTTTAAACTCAGCCAAACAATCTCAAACGGTAATAGAGATTCGTAAATTACCCGTATAGTAGTTTTTAATTCATAATTTCCAACTATTATACAGTTAAATAAGTCACACTCGGTTCTGTCATGGAGCATATCTGTTTTGTATTTGTAGTGCGAGTGTCCTCGCTCGCGCGATATATCCGCAAGCGAGCGAGGACGGTCTGCTGGTGTTAAAACTGAGATATTGCACCTGTGGCAAAAACCGGGTTTCTGACCGCAAATTTAGCATCACAACCTATATATCTCGTTCAGAAACCCGGTTTTTAAGAGCTTCCACACGAATAATGCAACATCTGGGTTAAAATAATACTTTTTGCGTGAAATTCTCCAGTTTTGTCAGCCCTCGATTGCGGGTGCTAAATCATTTTTTTTGAAACAAGAGATAGTTAAAGTTAAAATTATCAACAATCCTAAAAAGAATCAACCAAAATTACTCGATAAAATGACATTCAGCCACAAAAAAAACAAATTTAAAAACCCCAAATACCTATGTTAAATAGAAATGAGACCAACAACCTACTAAGAATAGCAGCCGAATCAACATTAAAATTGTTGATTGTAGAAGACATGGCAGAAGATATAGAATTAATAGTTCTAGCCTTAGAAGCGGGGGGAGTAAACTTTAATTGCGATACTGCCCAAACAGCAACAGAGTGCAGGCAACTGCTCCAAAAATGCAAGTACGACGCTGTGCTGTCGGATTACCGCCTTCCCGGCTTCAACGGTTTAGAAGTGTTGAAATTAATGCAGGAATTAGGGCAAGATATACCATTTATTTTAGTAACGGGAAGTTTGGGAGAAGAGGCGGCAGTTGAGTGCATCAAAGCCGGCATGACGGATTACGTATTCAAAGGACGGCTGTTTAGGTTGCCCACAGTATTAGAACGATCGCTCCAAGAATACAAAATGCGCCGCCAGCAGCAAGAGGCGATCGCCCAAATTCAGCGGCAAGCGACTCGTGAGGCGATCGTCAACCGCATCGTCCAAGCCATGCGCTTCACCCTCGTACTCGACGAAGTCCTGCAAACCACCGCCGATCAACTGCACGAAGCACTCGAAACCAGCGGCTGCGCCATATTGCAGCCAAATGCCGAAGGCCGGATCGTAGTTCGCTACATCAGCAAAGCCGCCGACAGAGAATGGCTGCTGGGGCTAAATTGTCCCTTTGCCCAGCACTACCAAACCTCTCTGGCGGCCGGAGAAACCGTCGTCCTCGACGAGTTATCGACTCTGTGTGGAGAACTGCAATCGCTATCAAAGTTGATAGATTTTCGCGCCGTCACGATCGCACCGCTGCTTTACAATCAGTCATTTTTGGGAGGAATTAGCCTCTACCAGTGCGATCGCCCCCGTTGTTGGAACCCCGAAGAACTATCGCTAGTCAAAGCCATAGCCGATCAGTGCGCGATCGCCATCCACCAAGCCGAACTCTACCAAAGGGCCCAAACCGAACTTGCAGAACGCAAGCGCGCCGAAGCAGAAGTCCGGGGCATCCAGCAGCAGCTAGCCACAATGGCAGCCAACATTCCCGGCTCAGTCTACCGCGCCGCGCTGCATTCAGACGGCACAATGTCCGTGCCCTACATCAGTCCCGGGGTGCGCGAACTTACCGGGTTCGATCCCCAAGAAATAATGGCGCGCCCGGAAGTGTTGACCGAAATCATTCATCCAGAGGACAAAACCTCGTTTGACAGCAGCGTAGCAGCATCGAGCGACAGTCTCCAGCCCTGCGATCGCCAGTACCGGATCGTGTTGAATTCCGGCAAAGTCAAGTGGGTGCAAGACAGCGCCCGATTTTCTCAAAACGAAAATGGGGACACTATTGTAGACGGAGTAGCCTTTGATATCAGCGATCGGAAATTTGCCGAATCAGCCCTGCGAGAAAGCGAACAGCGATTTCGATCGCTGATTGAAAATGCCACAGACATCACGATCGTTCTCGACGGCGAGGGTATATTTCGTTACATCAGCCCTTCGGTGAAGCGAATTTTAGGATACGCGCCCCACCAGGCGATCGGGCGCAGCGCCCTAGGGGCAGTTCACCCCGACGACTGCGCCGCGATCGCCCAAACCCTCCACAAAGCCATTGAAAACCCCAAAAGAAGCCAGTCCCCACTAGAGTACCGAGTCCGCCACCGCAACGGTTCTTGGTGTTATGTAGAAGCTGTAGCCACCAACTTGCTGCACGATCCGGCAGTCCAGGGAATCGTGATCAACTGTCACGACATCACTCAGCGCAAAAAAGCCGAGGAACAACTGCTGCACGACGCTTTTCACGATGCCCTCACGGGATTGCCCAACCGATCGCTGTTTATCGATCGGCTAGAACACTCTCTGAGGCTGGCCAAACGGCGCACAGACTACTTGTTTGCCGTGCTGTTTCTCGATTTAGATCGATTTAAAGTAGTCAACGATTCCCTCGGCCACACGATCGGCGATCGACTGCTATTCGCGATCGCCCGCCGCCTAGAAACTTGTCTCAGGCCCGGAGATACAGTCGCCCGCCTCGGAGGAGACGAGTTCGTGCTTTTGCTCGAAGACATCGACGGCGTAAATGAAGCTAGTAGCATTGTCCACCGCCTGCAACAGCAAATCACCTCCCCGATCCTGCTAGACGGACACGAAATATTTATCACCGCCAGCATCGGGATTGCTTTGAGTTCTGACGAATACCTGGAACCGACAAACCTGCTGCGCGACGCGGACACCGCCATGTACCGCGCCAAACAACTCGGCCGAGCCCGACACGAAGTTTTCAACAGTTCCATGCACGCCCACGCTTTGCGGCTGTTGCAGCTAGAAAACGATTTGCGGCGGGCGATCGAATCAATTAAAGACCAGGCCGTAGAACCAGACTCTACTCCATGCGCGCGATCGGGCTTAGCTCCCTTATCCGCAGCCCCCCAGTTTATCATTCACTATCAGCCGATCGTCAGCATCGCCAATAACACAATTAACGGTTTTGAGGCTTTAATACGCTGGCAGCATCCAGAACGAGGCTTAGTTTCGCCCAACGAATTTATTCCGATCGCCGAAGAAACCGGATTGATCGTAGCCCTCGGCCGCTGGGTACTGCGAACAGCTTGCCAGCAAATCCGCCAGTGGCAGCAACTATTTCCCAGCAACCCACCTTTAAGCGTCAGCGTCAACCTTTCAGTCAAACAGTTTTCACAGCCCGATTTAATCGAATACATCGATCGAGTTCTCGAAGAAAGTAACCTTGACGGCAGCAGTTTAAAACTAGAAATTACCGAAAGCGTACTCATAGAAAATTCCGACTCAGTAACAGCAATGCTGGTGCAGCTTAGAGCCCGAAACATATACCTGTGCATCGACGACTTCGGCACCGGCTATTCATCCCTCTCCTACCTGCACCGCTTCCCCACCAATACCTTAAAAATAGACCGCTCTTTTGTCAGCAGAATGGGAGGCGAGTTCGACCAGGGCAAAGGAGGCATTGATCCCACAGAAATTGTAAGGTCGATCGTCACCTTATCGCACAATTTGGGCATGGATGTGGTAGCCGAAGGAGTCGAACAAGCCTCGCAGCTATCTATACTCAAAGGATTAAAATGCGAGTTCGCCCAGGGATTCTTTTTCTCAAAGCCAGTAGACTCTCAAACAGCAGCAACCCTGATCCGACAGCAAGCCGAAAATCAGAATTTACAAGCAGTGAGTTTTTTAGACAAAGACCATTAAAAAAAGCATGGGGGATGGGGCATCGGGCATCGGGGATG
>NZ_JADEXD010000309.1 GCF_015207285.1 Tychonema sp. LEGE 07203
GTAGATATGTAGCGCTATTTTATGAATTTGGTATTAGATTCAGTCCTGCCTTTGGTGCAGGACTTTTTTTGTTTGGACGGGCGATCGGGCACCGAAACTTAAATCTCAAAATAGTTGACTCAGAATCGCAAAATTGTTGTATAATGTTTCTCTAGTCATTTTTGACCGCAATAACTCAAAAGTAAAAGCAGGTACAATAGACTAAGCGCGGGCGTAATTCAGTGGTAGAATGTCAGCTTCCCATGCTGGACGTCGTGGGTTCGAGCCCCACCGCCCGCTTTAACTGAATTTTCATAGTTCTATGAAAATTAATTAGTGCTATCAATTCGATCTATGGCTAAATTCTTAACCGCTGCATTATATAAGTTCGTTGAACTATCGGATTTTGCCGACCTCAAAGCACCGCTACTCGATTGTTGCAACAACCACAACGTCAAAGGCACTATCTTGTTGGCAGCAGAAGGCATCAACGGGACGATCGCCGGTTCGTCAGAAGGCGTACACGCAGTGCTCGCATTCTTGCGCTGTGACGCGCGTTTTGCTGATTTGGTTCACAAAGAATCTTTTTCCGAAAAAGCACCGTTTTACCGCCTAAAAATCCGCTTAAAACGCGAAATCGTCACGATGGGAATACCTGATATTAATCCATCTCTGATGGCTGGCAAATATGTCAAACCCGATGAGTGGAATCAGCTACTTGACGATCCTGATGTGGTGGTAGTTGATGTACGCAACGACTTCGAGGTATCTATGGGTACTTTTGCAGGTGCTATTAATCCCAAAACAAAAAGCTTTTCCGAGTTGCCAGAATGGGCGCTCAAAGAAGCTGCTTTACGCCAAAAACCGAAGGTAGCAATGTTTTGCACAGGCGGTATTCGCTGCGAAAAATCTACTGCTTTTTTGCGATCGCAAGGTTTTGAAGAAGTCTATCACCTCGAAGGCGGAATTTTAAAATATTTGGAAACGGTGCCCGCAGCAGAAAGTCGTTGGGAAGGTGAATGTTTTGTCTTTGATGAACGGGTTTCTGTTGTTCATGAATTAAAACCTGGTAACTACGAACTTTGTCGCGGTTGTCGTCACCCCATTAGTCAGGAAGATAAAGCTTCTGAATTATTTGTAGTTGGTGTAAGTTGTCCTCATTGTCATGACTCGAAAACTGAAACCAAAAAACAAGGCTTATCTGAACGGCAGCGTCAGATTGAGCTTGCTAAAAGCCGCAATCAAACACATATTGGCGCGCGCTATGATGTTAAGGAAAAAGTTGATAATGGGATATAGATTTTCTAGCGAAAGATGAGGTAATATCCGGGATAGGGCATAGGGCCTGGGGCATAGGGCATAGGGCATAGGGCATAGGGCTATCCTCACCACGCGATTGAACCGCTATAGATTAATTAGTATTAACACTAAGCTGAAAGAAACCGGGTTTCTCTGAAAACTCTGGTTGGGCGGCGTAAAATCTCGAAAGAAACCCGGTTTCTGACTCAATTAGTATTAGCGCGTTTATGAAAGAAACCGGGTTTCTCTGAAAACTTTGGTTGGGCGGCGTAAAATATAGCAAGAAACCCGGTTTCTGACTCTAAAGCCTTCATTCTTCCTGACGACTAATGACTACTAATAGCAATTTCATAAAGTAGCGCTAGATATTACCCCCCCCAACCCCCCCTTGGTAAGGGGGGGCTAAGATTTCATCTATACCACATCTTTAGAAAAATGGTATAACAAATAACAAATAACAAATAACAAATAACAAATAACAACTAACTAATGACTACTAACTACCCAATTTTGTATTCTTTCCGCCGCTGTCCCTATGCTATGCGCGCGCGCTTGGCGCTGATGGTTAGCAATCGGGTGTGCGAGTTGCGGGAAGTTGTTTTGCGAGACAAGCCACAAGAAATGTTAGATGTATCGCCCAAGGGTACTGTACCGATATTGATTGATGTTGACGGGCGGGTACTGGATGAAAGTATTGATATCATGTTGTGGGCATTAGAACAACACGATCCTGAAAAATGGTTGATTCCAGAACAAGGTACTGTTGCAGAAATGGTAGCATTAATTGCTGAATTTGATGGTAGGTTTAAATATCATCTCGACCGCTATAAATACCCGGAACGTTATGCTGGTGTTGAGGCTAGAGTACATCGAGATGAAGCTGCTGCATATCTGGAAAAACTCAATGCAAAGTTAAACGCGACTAAATATTTGTATGGTAATAATGTAGCATTGGCCGATCGCGCGATCGCACCTTTTGTTCGTCAATTCGCTCATACCGATAAAAATTGGTTCAACGAACAGCCTTGGTATCAGCTAGAAGCTTGGTTGGCCGCCTTTACAGACTCGGAAATCTACGCTAGTATTATGCACAAATACCCGAAATGGGAATCTGGCAATGCAGGCGTTGTTTTTGGGCGATCGTAATTACCTATCAACCGGTTTGTACTCAGGACTTCACTCCGCATCCAAAAGAGGACTAAAGTCCTGACTGCGAACCTGAACTAATGTTATTTTTTTCGCTCATACCATTTTTCTAAATATATGCTATAGATGAAGTCCGAAGCCCCCCCTTACTGGGGG
>NZ_JADEXD010000310.1 GCF_015207285.1 Tychonema sp. LEGE 07203
GAACGCCCGTTGCAGCCGTGACAGTCAATCGCACAGGTAGCAGCGCCGGCACCGCCTCAGCTACCGTCAACCTCACCAATGGTACTGCTATTGCCCCTGGTGATTACAACAATGCTCCCATCCCTGTAAATTTTGCTGCTGGGGAAACGACAAAGACGATCGTCGTTCCCATTGTCGATGACGCTTTGGTCGAAGGTGACGAAACCGTTAACTTAAGCTTGACCAATCCCACAGGTGCCACGATTGGAACGCAAAGTACCGCGACTTTGAACATCATAGACAATGACGATCCTGTCCCGACGAGCACCCTGCAATTTAGTGCCCCCACCTTCAGAATCAGAGAAGATGGAACCGCCGTTGCAGCCGTGACTGTCAATCGCACTGGCGATCGCACCGCTGCTGTCTCAGCGACGGTGAATTTGGCTGATGGTACTGCTGTTGCCCCTGATGATTACGGCAATAGTCCGATCGTTGTCAATTTTGCTGCTGGGGACAACACACCCAAGACGATCGAAATTCCCGTTGTCGATGACACTTTAGTGGAGCGTAACGAAACTGTCAATTTAAGTTTGGCCAACCCGACAGGCGGTGCAAGGATTGGAGCCCAATCTACCGCTACTATGACGATCGTAGACAATGACAGCACCATAGAATTTAGTGACCCTTTCTTCAGCGTCAACGAAGATGGAACGCCCGTTGCAGCCGTGACAGTCACTCGCACTGGCCGTACTGTCGGTGCAGTCTCAGCGATCGTGAACTTGACCGATGGTACTGCTATAGCTGGGCGCGACTACATCAATGGTTTGATCGCTGTTAATTTTGCTGCTGGGGACAACACACCCAAAGTCATCAATATTCCCATTATTGATGACACTTTGGTGGAGCGTACCGAAACTATCAATTTACGTTTGGTTAACCCGACAGGCAATGCGACAATTGGAACCCAAAGAACCGCCGTTTTGACCATCATAGACAATGATACTGCACCTGCTCCGATCGCTCCTCCCGGTGGCTTAACTGCATCGAGCCTTGTCTCCGACGATCCAATTACTAACTTTGCGGAGGCTAATCCGAACAACCAAGTTAGCAATGTCGGGCAAAATGGGATTGGCTTGCAAGGCAGTACCGATATTCAGAACGGGGATTGGATGAGCAATTTCACCAACTCTTTGGGCCGAATGGCGATGGCAAGTCCAGGAACTTCCTCTGACGTCGGGATTAATTCCACTAACTCAGTCGGCAATTTCGGTGCCACAGATAATTGGTTGAATTTACCCAAAGAGCCGATTATGGGCAGCAATGCCCCGAATCTATTGCTGGCTTAGATAGTAGTTTGGTCGCCTTTAACCAATTTGCTCAGTGCATTTTTTGACGGGCGATTTGCGTTACTAAGTCTTAAACATTGGTGACAACTTTCTGGCATTATCACCAATGTCAAGTGGGAGAGGCAGACAGATTTAAATGCTGCCTCATCCTCCCTTGATAATGATATTTGGAGTTGAGACTAAACAACTCTTGCATAAATTTTTGATTTACAGGAAAACCGCTGATGAACGTTGCTGAACGCAGACTATTTGAAAATAGTTGATGAATGAATGCAATTGCTCGTCCAATCAAGCGTCGTCAATCAGTTGAATTTATTATAAATAGCTTTGTTTTTGGGCTTAGACTGGTGCGGTAATTGCCTCGATCGCACTTCAATGGCTCCATTGTCCGCAGCACTCAAAGGCAACTCCAACTCATCAATATCGTTGCGGAACTTCACCGGAATATCTGCACCGTTGATAATCGCCCCCAACAGCCGCGGCCCGGATTTATGCGAATCCTCATCGTCAAATTCCAGCAACTGATCCGCAGCTTCAGACAGCATACTAGCCAGAGTATAACCAGCCCGCGCCACCAAAATTATACCGTCCGTGTACGGTTCCAGGGTCAGCGCGTCGTTGCACTCGCTCAACGCCGGAGAATCCACAACCACAAAATCAAAGCGATTGCGAACATCCTCGAACAATCTCCGCATTTCACTCGATTCGAGTACCGCCGAAGCCTGCCGCAAAAAGCCCGGACTCGGCACAACATAGAGGTTTTCCACATCTGGAACCAAATGGACGCACTCGCTGATATTGCCGTAATAGTGCAAAGGTTCCACCGCCGCTAGAGGATCTGTAGCGATTCTCAAAGATTCTACGTTAGAAGCCGATCGCAAATCTGCTTCAATTAACAAAGTCCGCTTGCCCGATCGAGCCGAGGCAATTGCCAAATTGTAAGCACTAAAACTCTTCCCCTCCAAAGGAGCCGCCGAAGTCAGCAACACCACCTTTACCGGACTTTCGCCAATTCGACGCAAATTAGTCCGCAACCGCTCGTAAAACTCCAAATAGGGCGAATTGGGCTCCAAAGCCAGAGGCATATCATCCCCGTAGGAATCAAACACGATCGCTTCAGGCAAAACTGCCAGTATCGGTACCTCTTTTTCCACCAAAGCCGCCCGCACTTCTTCCCAACTGTAAAACTTGCCGTTGAGCATCCCCAACAAAAATATCAACCCGCCGCCCAGCAGCAACCCCACAAATC
>NZ_JADEXD010000118.1 GCF_015207285.1 Tychonema sp. LEGE 07203
GTTTATTTGCACAACAGCTTACCTACATTAGACTTGTCTTAATTCATTCATTCCCTCTGCTTTAAATTATCTGCGTTTATCTGTGTTTATCTGCCTGAAATCTGCGGTTAACCGGCTCGAACAAAAATTTATGCAGTGCAAGTCTATTAATGCAATACTTAATCTGTAATGCTAATATATCGAGGCTGATTTTTGACTCTACCGATCCAATTTTGAATTGCCGGAAACCGAGTCAAATTAAATCCGCCTTCTGCAGCAACGTGCGTGTAAGCAAATAAACCGATATCAGCAATAGAATAGCGATCGCCTACAAAAAATTCATTTTTTTCTAAATGCTGTTCCATCACCCCTAAAGCAGCATAACCCGGTGCTTGTTTTTGTTGAAGTGCTTCTTTATATTCCTCAGCTTTGCCCAATACAGAAATCCAAAATCTGGAAGTTGCAATGTAAGGTTCGTGACTGTACTGTTCAAAAAACAACCACTGCATCACTTGAGCGCGTTCAAATTTATCGCTGGGGAAAAACTCAGTTTTTTCGCTCAAGTAAAACATAATTGCATTCGATTCAAACAGAAACTTACCAGATTCAATTTCTAAAACAGGAATGCGCCCGTTAGGGTTTTTGACCAAAAATTCGGGTGTCCGGCTTTGTTTTTGGAGAATATTAATTTCAGTGCGATCGAAAGGAATATTGAGCTGAGTTAAAAGCAAGCGAACTTTGTAGCAATTGCCTGACGGAGAATATTCGTAAAGTTTAAACACGAGTCTTGAGAAAATTTTATGGTTTTAAATTATATCATAAATTCATAGAATTTAGGCACAGTTAGTTAACTGTTGTTTGCTAAGATTATTTTGGCGACTTTGGGCGATCGTCAAAACCAACCACTTCAGCCAGCGTATAAAGCGGCCTCCCCTTCACCTCCTCGTAAATCCGCCCGATATACTGACCCAAAATCCCAATACTGACCAACTGCACCGCACCCAAAAAGAAAACCGCCATAATGATAATTGTCAAACCAGTTAATGCCGCACCAGGAGAGAAAAGACGCCAGTACAAAACCAAAAAAGCCATTAAAACAGACACCAAAGCCGAAAACAAACCCAAATAAATCGACAGTTGCAGGGGAACAGTTGAAAAAGACACTAAACCGTTCATCGCCAAAGCAAAAGATTTGCTGAAAGTATACTTAACATCGCCAGCAAAACGCGGATCTCGTTCAAACTTAACAGCAGTTTGTTTAAAACCAATCCAAGCGCGCATTCCCCGAATATAACGGTTGCGTTCCGGCATGGCATTCAGCACATTTACCACGCACCTATCCATCAAACAAAAATCCCCCGTATCTATCGGAATATCAACATCAGCAAGATTCCGCAAAATGCGATAATACATATAAGCTGGAAACCGCTTAAACCAACTTTCTTGACGGCGATGAGTGCGCTGGGCATAAACAACTTGATACCCGATTCGCCACTGTTCTATCATATCTAAAACTAGCTCTGGCGGGTCTTGCAAATCGCCGTCCATGATGACTGCAACTTGACCGCTACAAAAGTTTAAACCAGCAGTTACAGCTATTTGGTGGCCGAAATTGCGGGCCAAACTGAGGTAACAAATTCGCGGATCTTGTTCGTGCAATTCTCGCAAAATTTCGAGAGAGCGATCGCGGCTGCCATCATTGATTAAAATTAATTCTACTGGGCCGTCCAGGCGCTCCATCACCCCACTAATTCGCCGATACAATTCAGGGATATTTTCTGCTTCGTTATAGATAGGAATTATCAAGGAATATTTAGGTGTATGGTTCATCGCAGTTTTTGGTAGATCGTGTTTTAAATGGTAAAATCAAGAGTATATTTTTTGCCGATCGCGCTGGCGGATTCAAGGGAGAGCTGCAGCGCGTAATTTCGCTCTTCTGTCCCGACAACATTCGCCCACAAAATATCAGCGTACCAACACTTATACAATTTATTAAATAGGACAAATTTTAGGCAAAATAAGACTGACAGCACCCAAGGTAAAATATCTGTTATCATAAATGTTTAGTCGGCTTATAATAGTTACAATTATCACCCATTGACTCAAAATTGCATGAAAAATTCTAACGTTCTGTGGCAAGCAAATCAAGACTTAAGCGAAGCTTGTCTGCAACATCCGTTTGTTAGAGGCATAGCTGACGGCAGCCTTTCTCAAAAAAGTTTTGCATATTACGTTGCACAAGACGCATTTTTTTTGGAAGCGTTCGCCCGCGCTTACAGTATTGCTGCGGCAAAAGCACCCGACTGGGAGGGATTTGAAGTTCTCCACAATCTCGGCAGCGGTGTTTTAGAAGAACTTCGCTTGCATCAAGGATATGCAGCCAAATGGGGTGTAAATTTGCCAAATACAAAGCCGGGAATTGCTACCCGCCGCTACACTGATTTTTTATTAGCGACAGCCTGGGGAAGCGGTGCAGGTTTGACGGTAGCGGCGATGACTCCTTGTTTGCGATTGTATGCTTTTTTGGGACAGCAGTTAGCTAAACCTAAGATACTGGAACACGCTTTTAGCGACTGGATTTCTACCTACAGCAGCCCTGAGTTTGAGATTTTAGCAAAACAAGTGGAAGGTTTGGTCGATCGCTATGCGGACACAGGGCCAGAAGTAGAAGCAACCTATCGCTACGCCATGCTGTGCGAAAGAGACTTTTTTCAGGCAGCTTGGGAAATAGAGTAAATTAAGTTTGTGCAAAAGATATTTAGATCGATCGCCCCCAAGCTACCCACACCCAACCCGGAAATCGCACGGAAACCTAGAGCAGAAATATACCAAATAATTCGACCGACAAATAAGCATTGCCCAAAACCAACACAAGTTTACTGATAGTAAATATCTGTTGCCCGGGTTCGCATTGCGAGGGCTATCAGCTCCTGAATTTATGAATTAAAAAGCAGATAGGAGGCAACAGAAATTCATCAACCATAGAGCCGTACTGCTAATTTTAACGTCCGAGTTTATTGGGAATCCCTTCGCAGCCGCCGGGAATAGTCTCTCTCGACTGCGAGCCGCACCAAGCGCAGCAGTAATAGCGCTGCTCATCTGAGAGTCGCTTGACAGCGGTGAAATCAGCGCGTTCCACAACCGCGCCAGTATATTCGCCCGTTTCATAGTTGGCAAATTCGGTACGGCTGCGGGGAGATGCTGTTTCTGCCTGGCCGTAGAATAATTTCGCGGCTCTGAGATCGGCGCGAGCAAGATTGGCATCGTACAAGACAGCGCGCGCCAGGTTGGCTTTGACTAAATCGCATTTGCTGAGATTGGCGCGGACGAGGTTGGCTTCGCTCAAATCAGTCCACCGCAAATCGCTGCCAGCCAGGTCAGCACCCGCTAACATGACATTGAGATCGATAACGCGGATGCCGTGATCTCTGTCTTCAGCGTAGCCGCCGTCGCCGTCAAGGATCGGGCGGCCCAAAAGCCGATCGCGCTTCAGAGGAGTCACCAATCTCGACTGCGACAAAAACCGCAGAATCTTCGCCTTACCTTCAGCATCCACGCTGCTCATAATCGCAGCGGTGCGGCCTTCGGCGATCGCCCTTTCCTGCGGCCAATCTTCCAAAAACCCCTGTTCGTCCAGCGCTAAGTCGGAAACCCCTTGAAAATAAGCATCGATCGTTTGCTGCTGCGTAATTCGATTTTGCTGAATCGTCAAATCCTTCGAGATTACGTACTGCCGCCAAGCCACGTAAACGCCCAAAATTGCGATCAAAATTTGCCCCAAAGCGCCGATTAACTCGCCGAGAGCTCCGATAGCGTCCCAGTTGATTTCGATGTTGCGGCTTCCCGGTGTAGTATTAGTACCGCTAAGCATCAGCAAGCCAACGATCCCAGCTAAAAGCCCGAAGCAGGAGATGATCAGCGTGCGCCAAGTCGGCGGAATTACCTGCGTCCAAATTTTGCCCCAACTCGGCCACATCATCCGCAGCGATATGCCGATCGCACCGACGGCCCCAATTAAGCCGATCCAAATGCTATCGTTAGCCAGCCCTGCAATCATTGCTACGATCGCCGCCAGCGTCAGCACCGAACCGGACATCTCAGCAGTCGTTTGTGCCGGCTGTATCGGCGCAAAAATCATGTGGTTTGGACGCGAAGGCCGCGGTTTTGTCGATTCAGCAGTAGCAACGATTGTTGCTGATTCTGGTGGGACAACAGGACTCGCACCGTTAGGACTTTCTACAGTCACGTTGGAATCAGGAGGATTGGGTTGAGCAGAGTTTTGTTCTGGTGTCATGCGTTGAGGCAAATTCTAATTTTTGGCAGTCATTAAAACGATTTTAACTAACTAAGCATAATTCTTGATAGCATTACAATAGAAATATCCATTAATTACACTCAAAGAGGTAACATACTATGACCCTGGTACTCCCGAATCTGCAAGAAAAACAAATGGGTCAAGTAATCACTACAATCGCCGTCACGAATTTCATCGATCTGGTTATGGCTGAACGGGGATTTATTTCTGCTGAGGAAGTTCGCTCTGTTACCCTCGATAACGTTGTTGTCGATACCGGGGCAACTCTGCTTTCTTTGCCAGCTCCCATTATTAGCCAACTAGGTTTAAAACAAGTAGGAGAAAGAGATGTAGAAACATCGGCTGGCATCAAAAAAGGTCGAATTTTTGCCGGCGCTCAAATTATTGTAGAGGGGAGAGAAGGCAGATTTGATTGTTTAGAGTTACCCGAAGGCGTTTCGGCTGTTTTGTTGGGCGTGATTCCAATGGAAGAACTAGGCCTAGAACCAGATTTGAAAAATCGACGGTTGCGAGTATTGCCGATGAACAATCAGCAAACATATCTGATGGGTTAGTTGAAAATTTTGTCGTAATAATCCGATTTTTCGGATTGATGCGGACTAAATTCCTCACTACGAAGTTTTTTAGACGATAGTTTTTGCGTATATTTATCGAGCAGAATAAGCCTTGAACAAATACAAACCCACCGTCGCAAATATCAAAACAATTATCCCTAAAAGCAATCCCATACTAAACCTTTGAGCATTGCCCAAAGCCACAAGAATTTGTTGCCGCACCACAAAAGCAAACAGCCAACAAACCTCCGCTTTCAGCCAAACCAAAAGACTTCTGGCTAGGAGATATTGTCGGCGCGCATTTTCTTCGGTAATCCGTACTGGATAATTAAAAGTATGCGGATAGCGCGATACTGCTGTTAAAACCACAAAAATAATGGCAGCCACCGCCGGCATTATCCAGATTGTCACCCTGTCGCCCCAACCATCAGGCTGCCCGGAAAATCCGAAATGAATTGGAATTCGATCGGGCAAAACCGCCCAAAATTGTACGATCGGCAAAACAGCCAGCACAATGGCGATCGCCCCGGCGAACTCTACCGCCAAATCAGCAGGAGACATCCCCAGAGAAATAATCGGCCGTTGGTTTGGTGTATTTCCAGTCATGGCTACTTAAAATTAGATTAATATTGAAAATAATAGTATTGGTTTCAATTTCATCCCCCAACACAAGCTGTTGGGGATTTCCCAACATTTCGCGAGGTTTTATGACGGCTCAGGTTTTGGTGGAAAAGAAAAAGTTAGAAAAACCGCCCCTAACAATACACACTTTAGGCGATCGCGTCCTGCGGCAGCCAGCAAAGCGCGTCAGCAGCGTCGATGCAGAAATTCGGCAGCTTGTCCGAGAAATGCTGCAAACCATGTACAGTGCCGACGGCATCGGCTTGGCAGCCCCCCAAGTCGGAGTACACAAACAAGTAATTGTCATCGACTGCGAACCCGACAATCCCGCTACACCCCCATTGGTTTTGATCAACCCCACCATTAAAAGTAGCAGCAGCCAACTCTGCATCTTGCAAGAAGGGTGTTTGAGCATTCCGGGAGTCTATTTAGAAGTCAAACGCCCAGAAGTCATTGAAGTGTCCTACCGCGACGAATTCGGCCGCCCCCAAACACTCAAAGCTCAAGACTTGCTGTCTAAGGTGATCCAGCACGAAATAGATCATCTCAACGGAGTGCTGTTTGTAGACAGAGTAGAAAACAAGCTCGCATTGAATGAAGAATTAGTCAAGCAAAAATTTTCGCCCAAGGCAGTAAAATCAATATGATGGCAGGAACTCCAAAAAGTGGTTTATTGTTAGCTCTTTCGTGCATCACTGCGATCTCGGCTGTCGGCTCGATCTTTGAGCTGTCTTCGGGAGAAGCTCAACTCGGCAATTTAGTTACCGGCATCATCCTCGCCCTCAGCGTACCGCTAACAGGGGTATTTTTCTATGCCGCCGTTCAGGATGCTAAAGCAAATCTATAGGTAGAGTCATTAGTCATTAGTCATTAGTCATTGGTGATTAGTCATTGGTCATTGGTCATTGGTCATTGGTTATTAGTCATTAGTTATTAGTCATTGGTCATTAGTCATTAGTCAGAATCTAAAATCTCATAACTGTGGAATCAAGATTGCGGATAGATAACATCAGTTAACAGCGATAAAATGACTAATAATTCTGGTATCAATACTGCCGATAAATAACATCAGCTAACAACTAACAACTAACAACTAACAACTAACAACTAACAACTAATGACTAATGACTAATGACTAATGACTAATAACTCATAAATAATTAAGATGGGATTTTTGCGACAAGTGTCAGCCAAAGGCGCTGCGACAGCGCCAGCGTCCAAGTACCAACTTGATGAAAATGGGGAAGTGGCGATCGGGCGAGATAGAAATTGTCAAATAGTCCTAGAGTCGATCGCCCACGGCATGGTTTCCCGCCGCCACGCCGCAGTCCGTCCCCTGACTCATGGTAATTGGACGAGATGGCAAATTTGCGACCTCAACAGCGCTAACGGAACTTATATCAACGGCGAAAAACTCCAAGGCTGCCAAATACTACAAACGGGCGATCGCATCAGTCTCGGTATAGACGGCCCTCAATTCATATTTGAATCTCCCCTAACTCCTCACCCAACTAAACCCGAATTCTCCCCGGCCGGAACCGACAATTTTGAGCCGCGCGAAAAAGACGCTTTGACCTTAACTCAATTATTCCCGATCGCCTCCACCGGCAAACAATTAAGCCAAAAAGCATACTTATATCCAGGTATTGCCACAGTTATCTTTGTCGTGTCGATGTTTGTCGCCGTCGGAAATTCCGCAGCCTTCAACTTCCTGCTGTCAGCTTACCTCGCCGGTGCAGCTTACTACTTCATCTATCAACTGTGCGGCAAACACAAACCTTGGTGGGTATTGCTGGGTACAGCTTTAGCTACCGTCTTGATATTGCTCAGCCCCCTATTGATTGGATTTATATTAGTATTTAGAGAAATTTTGCCCGGCCGCTTGCCCGCAGAAGGCGAACAAATCAGCTTTTTGCCTTTTTTAATCAGAATGTTCTTCGGAGCGGGTTTGATGGAAGAATTACTCAAAGCCCTGCCCGTTTTGGGAGCGATGCTGCTGGGAAATTTACTAAAAAATCCCTGGCGCGATCGCATCGGCGTTTGGGAACCTTTAGACGGAATTCTGTTAGGAAGTGCCTCAGCAGTCGGCTTTACACTATTAGAAACTCTCGGCCAATACGTCCCCAATATCATCCAAAACATCACCCTGCAAGCAGGGCCAGAAGCCGGACAATTAGTAGGATTGCAGTTGCTAATTCCCCGAATTTTGGGTTCCGCCGCCGGACACATGGCTTACAGCGGCTATTTGGGATATTTTATCGGTTTGAGCGCCCTCAAACCCAGAAAGCGGTGGCAAATTTTGGGCGTAGGCTATTTCAGCGCTTCGGCACTTCACGCTTTGTGGAATGCGTCAGGTGCCGTCAGCGTAATGTTGCTGGCTTTGGTAGGAGTTTTGTCCTATGCGTTTTTGGTAGCCGCGATTTTGAAAGCCCGGGCGCTATCTCCCAATCGAGAGCAAAATTTTGCCACAAGAATATTTTATGAAAAATGAGGGGTAACTGCTTGATTGTTGACAGCAATCGCGCCTCAAACTGCCATTTTTTTCTTGTGTTTTAACCAGCTTAAACCGGACAGTGCTAAAGCTGTCCCTGCGGCCGTAATTGGTTCGGGAACTGGTTCGGCGGCGGTATCTACTAGGGTGTAAGAAACAGGGCGATCGCACTTTTGAATCTCTGTCTTTGTTTCTGATTCATCGTCAGCCTCATCAGATTTTATTCAAGTTTATTCGATCGAACACGGGCGATCGCGCCTAAGTATCCGAATTCTTAACACAGGCCTTTGAGATATGGGGCATCACCCATGCCGAACACAAAGGCTCAGAGGCCAGCCGAAGTATTCAGCATGGGTGATGCCAACAGCCAACTGCTTTCCTGTCAACTGCCAACTGCTTTCCTGTCAACAGCCCAACTCAACTTAGAAATTCTTCACAAATAGTTTCACTGTGGTACTATCTGGATGGCTGTGAGTAGCTTAAGGAAGCCAACGGGCTTGATTCCTGTGGTGGAGGAGAATCCAGGAGTGCTAGATAGGATGTCATTGGGATACGCAAACGTTTTCGCCCACCGAGGTCAACCCGAACCCCTTCGCATAGGGGTAATTGGGGTTGGCAATATGGGGCAGCACCACGCACGAATTTTGAGCTTGCTCAAAGATGTCGAACTCGTGGGCGTTGCAGATATAAATGTAGAGCGAGGAATTGATGTAGCCAGCAAATACCGGGTTCGCTTCTTTGAAGACTACCGAGATTTGCTCGCCCACGTAGATGCAGTTTGCGTCGCCGTTCCAACTCGCCTGCACCACCCTGTGGGGATGTCTTGTCTCCAAGCGGGTGTTCACGTTTTAATTGAAAAGCCGATCGCGGCTAGCATTGCCGAAGCCGAATCTTTGGTCAACGCGGCTGCTGAAGCCCACCGGATTTTGCAAGTGGGTCACATCGAGCGCTTCAATCCAGCTTTTCAGGAACTCGGCAAAGTGCTGAAGACTGAAGAATTGCTGGCACTAGAAGCTCACCGGATGAGTCCCTATTCGCATCGGGCAAACGATGTATCGGTAGTTTTGGATCTGATGATCCACGACATCGATTTGCTGCTGGAATTGGCAAATTCCCAAGTGGTGAAACTGACGGCCACGGGCAGCAGGGCATCAGATTCGGGTTATTTGGACTACGTAACAGCGACGCTGAACTTTGCTAACGGCATTGTTGCCACTCTGACTGCGAGCAAGGTAACGCACCGCAAACTCCGTTCAATCGCGGCTCACTGCAAAAATTCTCTGACAGAAGCAGATTTTCTCAACAACGAAATCTTGATTCACCGACAAACAACCGCCAATTACGTGACAGATTACGGTCAGGTGCTTTACCGTCAAGATGGGTTGATCGAGAAAGTTTACACCAGCAATATTGAACCTCTCCATGCAGAATTGGAGCATTTTATTAATTGCGTGCGGGGTGGAAATCAGCCTTCTGTGGGGGGAGAACAAGCTCTGAAAGCTCTGCGGCTTGCAAGTTCGATCGAGCAAATGGCTCTCGACGGTCAAGCCTGGTATCCGAATCCGAAAGAGTTAGAGCCTACTTTGCAGGTTAATTAGTATTCGATGTCACAATTTATGCCAACAGGGCTGCTGCCGTACAGTGACTGATGAAAACCCCCTACTTTTAAAGCTTTTAAATTGGGGAGCAGGTCAATTGATGACTGATAGTTTTGCTAACTAACTGATTTCCTTGAGGACTCAGGTGAATGCTATCTCGATACAAAGTTGCAAGTTCCGCTGCTGAATTGAAAATCGGGAGAAAATTTATGTAAGTAATTTTCTCGCGTTCGACGACTTCGGCGAGACGCTCTCTGGCCTTGACTTCCCAGTCGCGGGGGCCCGGCTCGCCGAATTCATGCTGTTTGGGCGTTAGAGCCAGGACAAACTGGCATCTGGCAGCATCCGCCATGCTTTTGATTTGGCGGATTGCTTCTAGGTTGGAGCCGACTCGATCGCGATTTTCGGCGGCGGGGGCTGTTGGGGTATTGGCGGGTAATGCTGGCAGGAAGCGCCTCAGCAGTTCTAGTGTCGCCAGCGGGGGTTGGCGGTCGGGATAAGATCGATCGCGCCCCACTACCGCAGCGTTGGGGGCCGAGGCAAACAAGTCGTCTGTATTCAGCAGCAGCACTACAATTTGAGATCCAAACAAACCGAAGCGCTGGGCGTAGGCAAGTTGATTTCTCGGCCCCCAGGAGTTGGCTGAGGCATTGAGAACTTCACAATCAAAATACTTGACTTTTGCCTCCGGTTGTGCTAAAGGTAAATTTGCAAATTCTTGTTTCAACTGTCGGGCCATCAGTTCTGAGATGGTGTTTGTCTGGTGCGTCCACCAACCGCCGTTAGCAACGGAATCTCCCAGCAGCAAGACGCGCAGGGTTTGGGGTTCTGGAATGGGGGCGATCGAGGGCGATCGCATGGAATACTGGTTGATCTGAATTAGGTTGCCCAAACGGCGCACTGTGCGATCGGGTGCCAACAAATAGCCGCACTCCGCATCGGCGACGTAAATCAAGGGATTGCCAACACCCAGCAGTCGCAGCAGCAGTTCCAGCAGCACGAACAATCCTGCGGTAACAGCTAAAATTTTTAACAAGAAGAAGGAAGAAGAAGGAAGAAGCAATAAAAACATCAGAAGTTATCAGAAAATTGGGTTAAAAACCCCGTCCTTTGAGGGCGGCTTTTTTCCATTGTTAAGTAAAATAACAAATCCATCTTCACAAATGAATATGGTAGAGTAGATAAATCGGACAAGAGGTAAAAACCTACCTGCGGACTAAGACCCAAATGTCTTAATCATCCTCGTGTCCGATCGGCTCTGAAGAGTCAAATATTTTTACCAGCTATTAGCAAGCAAAAGTTTTTACTCCGAATCTTGAAAACAAAATAATTTTTTGGTTGAAGCGCGGTTTGTTTGTCGCGGAGGCGGCACTACTAATCGACGCACTTCGGGCGATCGGTCAAACCGCGATTTTTTGGTTGAGGTGCGTCGATGGAAGTTTCTACAGTTTTGGCGCAGCAGCAAGCGAATGCTTGTACGCAAAGCTTTGAAGAAAGCGTTGATTTGCGCTGAGAGTGCGGTTTTTTGGTTTGTCTCAACTGCAATCGATGCACCTCGGGCGATCGGTCAAACCCCGATTTTTTCGTTGAGGTGCGTCGATGCCTCTCGGTGTCAGGATTTCAGCAGTTTGGAGAGGGTGCTTGTTGCAAGTTACCCCCCGTTTATTGCAAGTAAAAAAAAGGTGTGTCGATTTGACGCTTGAAACGCTTGCTGGGTAAGGGCTTGTAGCAGAACTCTTTCCGAAACCACTTCCCCGCAAGGGGACGGAAACCGTGTGCAGAAATAGGACTGAAAAAAACAGAAACCAAACTTTCCGAAACCACTTCCCCGCAAGGGGACGGAAACTTCTTGACTTCCTCGAAGGAGTCATACGAGTTATAACTTTCCGAAACCACTTCCCCGCAAGGGGACGGAAACTGTCAATCGCAATATCGGCTGCGATTTGGGCTTCAATTTCTTTCCGAAACCACTTCCCCGCAAGGGGACGGAAACCTTGAACGAATTCGGAGTAAGAAGAAGTAGCCATGATCTTTCCGAAACCACTTCCCCGCAAGGGGACGGAAACTCGACATACTTGTTATCCCTCGAAGAGCGATATAAGTATCTTTCCGAAACCACTTCCCCGCAAGGGGACGGAAACCTTGGATGCGTGTTTGAACACTGATCGACGGACTTTCCGAAACCACTTCCCCGCAAGGGGACGGAAACAACACGTCGCACTAAGTCACGATCGCGTTTCATCTTTCCGAAACCACTTCCCCGCAAGGGGACGGAAACCCAATCTTCTTCATGTTCGCGACGGGAAGCAGAACTTTCCGAAACCACTTCCCCGCAAGGGGACGGAAACCGTCACAGCGAGCACCACTGACACAACGTGCAGCAGCTTTCCGAAACCACTTCCCCGCAAGGGGACGGAAACAGCGTATGATACCCTTCGGCATCAGACCACGTTTTTACTCTTCTTTCCGAAACCACTTCCCCGCAAGGGGACGGAAACTTCTTAGCATCTTTAGTATCCTTCGTATCTACAATTACCTTTCCGAAACCACTTCCCCGCAAGGGGACGGAAACTTACGGGAAATCCAATTTTAAAACAAGAAGACCCTTCTTCTTTCCGAAACCACTTCCCCGCAAGGGGACGGAAACACTTAACATAACGAATAGCCATGATTTTTCTGCACTTTCCGAAACCACTTCCCCGCAAGGGGACGGAAACTCTGCGTTAGACAGCCTTGGTTGATTTCTAACTCAACTTTCCGAAACCACTTCCCCGCAAGGGGACGGAAACTGTCAATCGCAATATCGGCTGCGATTTGGGCTTCAATTTCTTTCCGAAACCACTTCCCCGCAAGGGGACGGAAACCTTGAACGAATTCGGAGTAAGAAGTAGCCATGATCTTTCCGAAACCACTTCCCCGCAAGGGGACGGAAACACCAAGCACAGATGATCTTTGCAGAAAAAGAAGCCCAAACGTTTCTTTCCGAAACCACTTCCCCGCAAGGGGACGGAAACACGTAGTATCCGTCTTTGTACACTGACTTCCCTTTTATCTTTCCGAAACCACTTCCCCGCAAGGGGACGGAAACCAAGAAAAGACGGAAGGGCGGGTAACGCGAAGAAATTTCCGAAGCCACTTCCCCGCAAGGGGACGGAAACAGGAGGAGTAGGGGGCGAGAACCCGTGTCAGGTGCGGATACACCCGTGAAGGAGCAAGTTTTATCCGAGATATGGCAGATCCGCACCCGGAGGATTAACCTCACACAATTAAGGCTGCTACTGCACTTCATCAACCTGGAATCTGCTGTATTTTCCTCAAAAAATCCCCGTTTCTGAGGAAGTGCCGCTAACTCCAAATCTAAAATCTCAAATGGATTCGCCTCTGTGGATATAGAATTCTAGAATATACCGTCAAAATCCGCCGGCAGCCGTAGCGTCAACTTGGTGGTTTCAGGAAACCGTGGACTTAAAACAAATATTCAAAACGCCGAATCCCATAATCGGTGTCGTACATTTACAGCCTTTGCCAACTTCCCCCCGCTGGGGGGGGAACCTCAAAGCTATTATCGGAAGAGCCGAACAAGAGGCTACAGCGCTTGCTTCGGGCGGCGCACACGGTATCATTGTCGAGAACTTTTTCGACGCTCCTTTTGCCAAAGACAGCGTAGATCCGGCTGTTGTCAGCGCCATGACTCTGGTAGTCGAGAGGCTGACAAATCTAGTCACGCTGCCGATCGGCATTAACGTACTGCGAAACGACGCCCACAGCGCGATCGCCATCGCCTCCTGTACGGGAGCTCAATTCATCCGCGTCAACGTCCTCAACGGCATCATGGCTACAGATCAAGGCTTAATCGAAGGCCAAGCTCACCAGCTAATGCGCTACAGGCGAGAATTGGGCAGCGATGTCAAAATATTAGCAGACGTGTTAGTCAAGCACGGGCGACCCCTGGGCAGCCCCAACTTGACCACAGCAGTTCAAGAGACGATCGGGCGCGCTTTAGCCGACGCCGTAATTCTTTCCGGCTGGACAACCGGCAGCCCTCCCAATCTCGAAGACTTAGAACTTGCGAGTGCAGCAGCGGGAGAAACTCCTGTTTTCATCGGCAGCGGTGCATCGTGGGAAAACATTTCCACCCTCATGCAGGCTGCAGACGGCGTAATTGTGTCGAGTTCCCTGAAGCGAAACGGGCGCATCGAACAGCCGATCGATCCCATCCGCGTCAGTCAATTTGTAGAAGCCGCCCGCCGCAGCTTTTCCGAGAAAGAGCTCGAACAAGAAAACAAAAACGCCAACGGATCGAGAGGGCCCACACCGGAACCGGGCAAAGTCAGAAGTAAAACGTAAAATAGTTGTTAGTTGTTAGTTGTTAGTTGTTAGTTGGCAGTTGTTAGTTGGCAGTTGTTAGTTGTTAGTTGTTAGTTGTTAGTTGTTAGTTGTCAACAGTTAACGGTTAACAGCCAACAGTCAACAGCCAACAGTCATCAGTCAACAGCCATCAGCCAACAGTCAACAGTTAACAGCCAACAGTCAACAGTTAACAGTCATCAGTCAACAGTCAACAGTTAACAGCCAACAGTCAACAGCCAACAGTCAACAGTCAACAGCCAACAGTCAACAATTCCCCAATCAAAAAAATGATTCGCCGACGTTCAACCCCTTGGATTCATCGCTGGTCTAGGACTGTGATGGCAGCGATCGCAGCCATCGGCGTTCTAGAAACGGCCTATCTGACGATCGCTAAATTCACGACAGGTTCAGTCCTTTGTCCCACCAGCGGCTGCGACAAAGTGCTCAACAGTCCCTACGCTACCGTCTTTGGCACAGTGCCTTTAAGTTTATTAGGTTGTCTGGCATACCTGAGCATCGCAATTCTGGCCCTAGCTCCCAAAGCCGTCAATCCCGACACCAACAAACGGCTGCATTCTCAACTAGAAAACTGGACTTGGCAAGCCCTATTTATCATCACCGCTGCCATGGTAATTTTCAGCAGCTATTTGATGTATTTGATGGCTTTTGAAATTCAGGAATTGTGCATTTACTGCATCAGTTCCGCCGTATTTTCCCTGTCGCTGTTCGTGCTGGTGCTAGTGGGCCGCGAGTGGGAAGATATCGGACAGTTGGTGTTTACAGGCATTTTGGTAGTGATGGTAAGTTCGATCGGCGCTTTAGGACTTTACAACAGCGTCAGCTCGCCCGCTCCTTTTGTTTCTTCTACCCCCGGAATTCTACCCCCTGCCGTCACCACAACCTCCGGCCCCGCCGAAATTGCTTTAGCCCGCCACCTCCGACAAATTGGCGCAAAAGAATACGGCGCTTATTGGTGTCCCCACTGCCACGATCAAAAAATGCTGTTCGGCAAAGAAGCAGCCAAAATAATAGATTATTTTGAATGCGATCCCAGGGGACAAAATTCCCGCGCTGAAATTTGCCAAGCTGCTGCTGCGAATGTTAAAGGTTTCCCGACTTGGGAGATTAATGGTCAGTTTTATTCGGGAACACAGAAATTGGATAAACTCGCTGATTTATCCGGTTACACCGGCCCCCGCAACTTTCAAAACTGACAGGAAAGTTTGAGATTTTAGAGAGCAGATTTTAGATTTTTTGTGCGGGAAACACATCCGGCTTTTTTATTCGGTTTATCGCCGTCTAGTGCTGCCAAATAAATCTAAAATCTCGCCTCTATAATTCCTACAAAACACAGTAAAAATTATACCCGTTTCATAAAATAGTTCTACAGTTAGTCTGTCTGTTTTAAACATCAAATTTTCTTCTTCATAATTCATGTTTGTTTGTAGCTACACTTTATGAAATTGGTATTGCAGACACTTACGATCGAACCGCGAAGACGCTAAGAACGCGAAGAGAAGAGGAAACAAAAGAGTCAGAAAATAAAATGGAGTGGCCAACTCGGATTTGGCACAATACCAATTTTATAAAATATTGCTACACTTATTCGGTCTGTTTTAGATATCGAACTTTATACGGCACAACTCGTATTTGTAGCGGCACTTTATGGAATTGGAATTAGTTAGATCGAAGAAGTTTAAAACAAGTTGTGGCTCTCTAATACGATCGGCGAATATAGCAATCCTCGTATCATTTGTATGATTTATTGTAGGAGAAATCCCCAGCTCGGTTGCCCCGATCGATCGGGGGTAAGCACTCTTAGCACTACTCCTATAAATTTTGTGAATCATTTAGAATTGCTATAAATACTAGGAACTTTACGCAAAAACTCTCACAACCGGGTTTCAGCTTCCAGACTCATTGGTGAAATGACATATTTTGGTTGAGAAACCCGGTTTCTGCTGTTGCAGCCCACATTCCGCAGCAAAAAATCTAAAAAATTGGATAATCAAAAATCTAAAATCGACTCGCCCGCACCGAAAAATCTAAAATTCCAAAATCTGTAATCGATCGATCGCCCCGAAGATATAAAAGCTATATGTAGTAGTAGCTTAGATGCTCCAAGCGCGAGGCAAAAATTCCCAAAATATGCTAAAAACTATCAAAAAATGGGTCGATCGAGAACGCCGAGTATTGATAACTGCCAGTGCCGTTGCCGGTACGGTGATTTTACTGCGCTGGTTCGGATTTTTGCAGGTGTGGGAATGGACTGCTTTCGACCACTTTGTGCGCGGGCGACCAGCCGAACCCATTGACTCGCGCATCGTGATTGTCGAAATCAAAGAAGCTGATTTGCAAAAATACGGCTACCCAATTTCCGATGCTGTATTGGCCCAATTGCTGCAAAAATTGCAAGCTGCTTCGCCGCGGGCGATCGGCCTCGATATTTACCGAGATTTGCCGACTCCACCCGGTAACGCCGAATTGCTCAAAACTTTTAAAACTATTCCCAATTTAGTCGGCATTGAGTTGATGCCAGACGAAACCAGGATCGGAGTTCGCCCGCCTCCGGTACTTGACAAGCTCGATCGAATCGGTTTCAACAACGTTGTCATCGACGCTGACTCAAAAGTGCGCCGAATGTTGCTCTACGCTTGGCCTGGAGACGGCAAAACCCATCAAAGCTTCGCGCTCAAATTGGCTTTGCTTTACCTCGAAAACCAAGGGATTTCCCCTCAACCAGCAAATGTCAATCCTAAATACTTGCAGTTAGGCAAGGGGGTGTTTCGACCTTTTCAGCCGAATGACGGTGCTTACGTTCGAGCTGACAGCCGCGGCTATCAAATTCTCGCTAATCTGCGCGGCCCGATCGGCAGTTTCCGCACTGTATCGATGAGCGACGTGCTTTCTGGTAAAGTACCGATCGATTTTGTGCGATCGCGCGCTGTCTTGATCGGCTCCAATGCCGCCAGCCTCCGAGACTTTTACCAAAATTCTTACAGTTCCGGTTTGTTTGCTCCTCCCCAGCAAATACCGGGAGTCGAACTTCAGGCTCATTTCTTGAGCCAAATTTTGAGTGCTGCCCTTGACGGGCGCGGAGGTATCAATGTCTGGCCCGAGGCTGCGGAGTTGCTGTGGATTTTACTGTGGTCTTGGATTGGAGCAACTGTGAGCTGGAAGTTGCGATCGCTAGGGCGATCGGCTTGGTGTTTGTCAAGTATCTGTCTCGGTCTGAGTGCCAGTTTATACTTAGCCTTTTTAGCCGGTTGGTGGCTGCCGTTAATTCCTGCAATCCTCAGTCTTTTGGGTTCTGGCGTAGCAGTTGTCGGTTATCTGGCTCACTTGCAAGAAGAACTAAAACGCTCTAAAGAATTTCTACAATCGCTAATAGATACAATTCCCGACCCGATTTTTGTCAAAGATATAAATCACCGCTGGGTTGTTTTAAATCAAGCATACTGTCGGTTTATCGGCTATCCTTTGGAAAGTTTAACCTGCCGCACAGATTACGATTTATTTCCCCCAGCCGAAGCAGATATATTTTGGCAGCAAGACGAATTAGTATTGCAAACTCACCAGCCGCGAGAAAACGAAGAATATTTTACCGACGCTCACGGAATTACACATTTGATTGCAACTAAAAGAACCCTGCACAAAGATGCTGCCGGCAACCTATTTTTAGTCGGAGCAATTAGAGATATTACCGAGCGCAAACTCCGGGAAGATGCCTTAGAACAAAAAAATGCTGAACTCAGCCACCAAGCTTATCACGATGCTCTCACGGGTTTGCCCAACCGCAAAATGTTTTACGAATGTTTGCATCAGTCTCTAGAAAGAGCTTCCAGCAATCAAGACTTGGTAGCTTTACTATTTTTAGATTTAGATGGATTTAAGTCTATCAACGACACTCTCGGACACAATGTGGGCGATTTGCTCTTAAAAGCAGTTGCCAGCAGGCTCAAAAAATGCTTGCGCGGCAGCGATATTATCTCCCGGTTGGGCGGCGACGAGTTCACAGTAATTCTGCACGCAATTCCCGGTCGCGAGGAGGCTGCGAAAGTAGCTGAAAAAATTTGCGATGCCATCGTAGAGTCTTTTATTCTAGAAGAACATACAGTTTGTGTAACTACAAGTATTGGGATTAGTTTGTATCCAATTGACGGTCAAGAGTCAGATATTTTAGTCAAAAATGCCGATGCTGCTATGTATCGTGCTAAGGATCGGGGAAAAAACCAATATCAATTTATTGAGTAATTTGTCATCTGCCATCACTTATCTTTCATTAGATAGACTTACAAAAATCATGAAACTTATGATAGCAGATAGTCGTCTCATCTAAATCGGGACAGAGGCAAAAAAGAGTTTTATATCAATTCCGGTTGCACTCAGACATGATGTTGACTGTTGGCTGTTGGCTGTTGACTGTTGACTGTTAACTGTTGACTGATGACTGATGACTGTTAACTGTTGACTGTTGACTGTGAATCGAACAACGGAAAATTGCGCCGAGATAGGTGGCGACTTGTAAAAATCTTTCATGAATTGCCCTCTAATTTATCACCTGACGATGCAGCCGGAAACGATATTATTTATTGCTTGTAGGGGGTAAGGCTCCATGCACCCCGCACCCTACAGATAGAGATTCTGCTGGAGCATCTCATACCAAATCCGGGTAAGATGCTTCAATCCATGATTTCGTAAAAGCACGTTGCAGCTACGAACAATTTTTGCCTTTTTCCTCGTCTTTTAGGGAGCCGCACCCTACAACTCGAAACCGGGTTGTTTGCCGAATTTCGGGGCTGCAACGCGCTTTTCGGAAAAAACTAGGTTTCTAGTCTCCCATGCGTAAGTCCTAATTGAAAAATTCAAAAACCGAGACTGGAGACCACATTTAAATCGCCAAAAAGCCTTTATTTATAAAGCTTTACGTAAACCTGCGAAACTTAAGTAAAGGAAATGTAAAGATATCAGTGTAAATACGGAATATCTCCTTAATTGATAGATATAATAGGTTGTACAGCCGTGCATCTACTGCGGTGATTTGAATAAGGCTTTAAATACTATGCGTACTTTAATTCAGCTCGCGACAACGGCAGGCCTGGCTGCCTGTTTGCAAGTGAATACGATCGGCATTGCAAATGCCGTCTTACTTGCCAGCAACTCCACCAGCTACTTAACTAAAGCCCGATCGACCTCCACATTGTTGAGAGTCCCCGAAACCTCTATGTCTGGAAATTACGAAAAATACGAACCAGACCCCAACGGGAACCCCAAAAGTGACGGTACGGGGACGCGGTGAACCCAATTTTTCAATCTTCTATTAGCCCAGATTTGTACCAATTCGATTGGTGAATTAAAGTGTGCCTGCACCAATCCCGATCGGTCAGTGGATAGTCCACACGATAGTGGCCGCCGCGACTTTCCGTGCGAAACGCAGCACTTTTGAGAATTAAGTAACCAATATCCAATAAATTGCTAAGTTCTCCCCAATTTCGCAAAACCGAGCTATTTTCCGCATCATCCGGCGAAAAATCAATAATTTGTCCGGGCGGCAAATTATCAAGCGTTTGACTCAAAGGCAAAGAGGCAAATTCTTGCCGCCAAATCTCAACTTGGACGATCGCACTTTCCAAATCCCGCATTCCCCGGCAAATTCCCGCACTCTGCCACAGCAAAATCGGCAATTCCACCCGCAATTTTTCGATCGTCTCAATCTCCTGTGGAGAAATCGATTTTTCCCAAATTTCCCCTACATCGACCTCATCTGTGAATGCCTGGGAATTTTCACCTTCCACCTGCAAAAGTCCCATTTGCGCCCCAAAAACCAGACATTCCAGCAGCGAATTGCTCGCCAACCGATTAGCGCCGTGCACCCCCGTGCTGGCAGTTTCTCCCACCGCGTACAAACCCGGAATCGAAGTTTGGTTAAACTTGTCAGCCACAATCCCTCCCATCCAGTAATGGGCGGCTGGCGTCACCGGCACCGGTTCGGAAAAAATATCAATTCCCCAATCAGCGCACACTTGAATAATATTCGGAAACCTGTAGCGCAGCCGATCGACCGCAATCGGGCGCAAATCCAGCCAAACATGAGGTTCCCCCGTCTTCTGCAAGTGGCGGAAAATAGCGCGGCTGACAACATCCCTAGGAGCTAGTTCGCCGCTGGGGTGAAAGTCAAAAGCAAAGCGGTATCCCTTGCTGTCAACCAAATGAGCTCCTTCTCCCCGCACCGCCTCGCTAATCAGAAATCGAGGCGCGCCAGCTTTACTTAGCGCCGTCGGGTGAAACTGCACAAATTCTAAATCTCGCAGCAGCGCCCCGGCGCGCCACGCAATTGCCACCCCGTCTCCGGTACTCACCGACGGGTTGGTGGTTTGAGCAAAAACCTGTCCGCCGCCGCCTGTCGCTAGCACCACAGCCTGTGCCCGCAGCCATTTGACTCTGGATCCACAAATCGCGCTAATCCCCTGACACCGCCCGGTTTTGTCCAGCCACAGACTCAATGCAAAGGCAGGGGATACGACTTGAATGTTTTGGCGGCTCAATACTTTTGCTGTCAGCGTACCTATCACTGCTTTCCCTGTGGTGTCGGCGGAGTGGAGCACTCGGCGGCGGGAGTGGGCAGCTTCTAAGGTGAGGGCTAAATCTGAGCCGGCGCGATCGAATGCAACGCCCATTTTCACCAGGGAATCAATGCAATCAGGAGCTTCCTCGACCAAAAATTTCACCGCTTCCAAATCGCAAAGACCGGCTCCTGCTGCGAGTGTATCTTTAACGTGCAGCGCTGCGGAATCTTCAGGGGCGATCGCCGCAGCAATCCCTCCTTGGGCCCAATCGCTGGCAGAAACAGGCAGGGTATTTTTATTAATTGAACCCACCTGTAAATGTTCTGGAAGGCAAAGTGCCGCGTACAAACCGGCCGCCCCAGCACCTATCACTAATACATCAAATTTGTCAGTCATAAGTCTGCCGATTTTAGATTTTAGATTTTAGAATTAACTCTCAATATGAATTTTGGGGCTGGAATTAATGTCTGTCGATTTTATCTGACAGAAGAGCACCATTCTCAACAAGCTCTTAAAAACCGGGTTTCTGAACGAGAGATATAGGTTGTGATGCGGTTTTTGCGGTCAGAAACCCGGTTTTTGCCACAGGTGCTCTTCTATCAGTTTGATCTGATATTTCTTGCACTGATTCACAAATCATTTGAAAAGCATCTGCGTCTATAGCGGTTCTCAATAAAGTCAGGTATGCCCCATCCCTCCGCGGGCCTTCTTCCCCATCCCTCCGCAACGCTAGAGCCCCACTGCCCTGCGCGGGCC
>NZ_JADEXD010000119.1 GCF_015207285.1 Tychonema sp. LEGE 07203
CAATCAAGAAACCACTCTCAAGCGTAGCTTGCCACAGAAAAGGAAACGGGCTGCAATGAATGATGAATACATGATGCTTCTTCTCAAATCCTTTTGTCAAGACTGATTGAGATGCTCTTACCCTGTGAAACCTATCTAATTATCGCAGGCGAATTTAGAGAGTGAGTGCGATCGACCAAATGGAGTGTATCCCCATCATCTCTGCAAGAAAAGCCACTCGTCAAGAAAAAAATACCTACTATGACTATCTCGCCCAAACGATTTGAAGAATTAGAAAATATTCCAGAATCTGCGATCGATACCTCTGATATTCCTGAGTTAGATGCGATTTTCTGGGAAAAAGCACAACTCGTAACACCACTGACTAAACAAGCTATTTCTTTAAGAGTCGATAGCGATGTATTAGAGTGGTTTAAAAACCAAGGAAAAGGTTATCAATCTCTGATGAATGCTGTGCTGCGCTCTTATGTTGCACATCACGTAAAAAGCAGTCAATAAAAGTGCGATATCCCTTTTCTTCCCGAAGTGCGATCGCCCTTCTTTGCTTAAACCTCAAATGGATTAATCAGTGTGAGTTCAGCAATCCACCGAAAATTCCCTATATTTATAATCACTAAAGTTCTGCCATTTGGATTGGGGCATTGCCACGATTTCAGCTTGTTTAAAAAAAAGCAATGTTCATTTCCATCCTGAGACTGATAGTTTACAAGATAAGCTGTCGCGCAAATAAACATTGTATATTCAGGGCGGGACACCCCACTCATTGTTGGTTTTTACATATAATTTAAATGCCGCAACAGCTTAGCTCTCAGGTCAAAAATTCAAAGTTTTTAATTGTAACATAGATTTTTTTTGCAAGAGGTATGATTACTAATAACTAATAACTAATAACTACTGACTAATAACTACTAACTAATAACTACTGACTCGATCGATAATTTCGCGTGCCATATCTTGCAAGGATACCACTCGATCGGCAAAACCAGAATTAGCGACACTTCCCGGCATCCCCCAGACTACGCTGCTGAGCTCATCTTGAACAATAATCTTGCCCCCAGCATCCCGAATATTTTGACAACCGTGCAGCCCATCTTGCCCCATTCCCGTTAGCACCACACCCAAAACCCCAGCACCATAAATCTTAGCAGTCGATCGAAAAAGCACATCAACCGAAGGGCGACAAGAGTTTTCCCGCGCCTCCTGATTCGTGCGAATTCGCGCCGCAAAACCCTGTTTTTCCAGCACCATGTGATAATCCCCCGGCGCTATCCAAGCAACTCCGGGCTCGACAATACTTCCCGTCACAGCTTCCTCCACTCTCATTTTGCACTTTTCGGCGAGCCGATCGGCCAAACGCTTCGTAAAAACCGGCGGCATATGCTGCACAATTACGATTGGCACAGGGAAATTAGCCGGCAAAGCCTGCAAAATAGTTTCCAAAGCATTTGGCCCTCCCGTCGAAGTCCCAACCGCCACAATTTCGACTTTAGCTTTAATATTTGCCGCTAAATTAGACGAGAGCAAACCCGATTTAATTAGCAATTTTCTACTAGCAACCCTTTCATTTTCCGCCAGGAAAATCTTACCCAAATTTTCCCTATTACCGCCCTTGCAAAAAGCCTTAATCTTCGGAATCAATTGATCGCGAACCTGTTCTAGCGCCGCTTCCTTGCTCTTCATATTGTGAGGCTTGGTAACGTAATCCGTAGCACCAAGCGCCAGAGCATTCAGAGTAGCAACAGCACCCAACTCCGTGAGGGCGCTAAACATAATTACTGGAATGTCCCCGTCCAGTTTTCGGATTGCCGCCAGCGTCTCCAAACCGTCCATTTCCGGCATTTCCACATCCAGCACAATCAAATCTGGATGCACCTGAGAAATCTTAGCCAAAGCAATTTTACCGTTGGGTGCAGTACCCACAACTTCCAGTGCTGCATCGCCGTCAAGTACATTGCTCAACAATCGGCGCACCACTACCGAATCATCAACTATTAAAATTTTAATTCTAGGCATTTTATTCAGCTCTAAATAACATATCCAGCAGCAAGCGAGCTTGAAAAAATAAAATAAAATCGCCTTCTACGCCAATATCGATAATTTTAAAATGAGACATAAACAGTAGAATTGTTGACCTCATATTAAAATTTACATCGCTAAAAACTTCATCTACCGAACCTTCTTTATAGTTAGGAACTACATAATCTAGATTGTATTTTAATGTATTGCTAAACGTACCGACAATACCGCTAATAGCTAAATTGCCAATTTCCCCCATGATGTCGGCTTTATCTTGCTTGAATTCCTCGCTGGCGACATCGCCGCCGCCGTTGAGAGCTAAGACAATAGCATCGGCAGCCTCGCAGGAAAATAACATTTGAGCCGAACCTGATAAATTACCGTTAAAATCGAGCTGGGCTACAGCTACTAAGTTTTTTCCCAAGGTTTGCATCAGGTTTTTTTGCAAAAATAGTGGCGACATCGCTTGAACTGATGGCATTTCGTATTCTACCTCACAGGCGATCGTTTCGCTCATCTGAGAAACTGCTGTGCCGATGGCTTTGTTGACAACATCCTGTAATTTGTTGTGTTTTCCTGTTTGGCTGCTGCCTAAGTTGAAATCCCGAAATTGACTGCGACAATCAATTGTACTGCCACCGTTTGGGTAGACACTCATTGCCAAGGTGCGCTGCAATTCTAATTGATTGTTGGTTTTTTTGAGAGTTGCGAATATTCCTGCCAGCGACAAATACTGAATCATATTTTTTGCTAAGTCGTCACTGAGAATTATCGTGGGTATTTGTAACAACTGCAAGAATTGGATAATCCCCAAATAATTGTGTTCTATGGCTGCAAAATCTAGGATTGCAGCTTTGGGATGGTGGCACTCAGCGATATCTAAGCAATTGTATAAATCCGTAGTTGTGGCAAATACATATTCCTCTGCTGTTAAATTTTCGCGCAATGTCTGATTTTCTAAATCCGAAAAGCCACCAATTAGAATTAATGAAATTGGTTTTGAGTAGGTTTTCATTTTAGGAAATTGGTTATTGGTCATTAGTTATTAGTTATTGGTTATTGGTTATTAGTTGTTGGTTATTGGTTATTAGTTATTGGTTATTAGTTGTTAGTTGGGAGTTGGTAGGGGCGGTGCCCCCGTGCCCGCCCTCTTAGTTGTTAGTTGTTAGTTGGTAGTTATTGGTTGTTAGTTATTGGTGATAATTATTGGTTATTAATTATTGGTTATTAGTCATTGGTCATTGGTCATTGATTTTAAGCGGTTTTGGACGCACAACCTAATGATGTAGGTTGCAGCCGCACACCTTACCTGATTGGGGATTGATTTTAATAATTCCTAGACGCACAATGTAATTATGTTGGAACTGGTATGGCTGATAAAATCGGGAGCTTGTCTCGGTTAATATTTAGATATCCTGCTCAGTAACTTTGGCTTCATATTTAATATCAAATCCTCTCTTCATCGGAATGATTCAGATATATATTCTCGGACTCTGTGTACTCTGTGTTCTAGTCAGGTTAAATCACCTGACGATGCAATCGAAATTGATATAACTGGTTTCCAGGCTATGCCTGGAAACTAGAATAGCAACTAACAACTAACTAATGATTGCTGAATGCTGACAAAATCAATACTTAAACTGATTGACAAGTCCTTGCAATTCGGTTGCAGTTTTTGACAGTTCGATCGCCGAACTTTGAGTATTGCTGGCGCTGGCGGCGGTACTTCCGGCTGCATCGGCAACGCTGGTAATATTGCGGGCAATTTCCTCAGAACCGATCGCCAATTGATGCACGTTGCGGGCAATTTCGGTAGTTGTAGCCGTTTGTTCCTCAACTGCACTGGCGATCGTCGTTTGAAAATCGCTGATTTGGTTGATAATAGAAGTAATTTGGGCGATCGCCAGCACGGAACTTTTAGTATCAGCTTGAATAGCTTCGACTTTCTTGCTGATATCCTCAGTCGCCGCCGCCGTTTGTTTCGCCAACTCCTTCACCTCATTCGCCACCACAGCAAAACCCTTGCCCGCTTCTCCAGCCCGCGCCGCCTCGATTGTAGCATTCAGAGCCAGCAAATTAGTTTGTTGGGCGATCGAAGTAATCACCTTGACAACATTACCAATTTCCGCACTGCTAACACCAAGTTTAGTAATAGTTTCATTCGTAGTTTCCGCCATTGTCACCGCCGAATGAGCAACCGTCGCAGCCTCCGAAGCATTCTTAGCAATTTCCTTAATACTCACATTCATTTCCTCAATTCCCGTAGCTACCGATTGAGTATTGCTATTAACTAAATCAGCCGCCGCAGATACCGTCCCCGCTTGAGCCGAAGTTTCTTCAGCCGCAGCCCCCATACTTTGGCTTTCGACAATCAATTCCTCGGAAGCACTGCTAACTGCGATCGCCACTTGCGAAATCTGCTGTACCTGACTCGTCAAATTAGCCGCCATTACATTAACATTATCCGTCAAATCTTTCCAAGTACCGCTGATATTTGGTACTGTCGCCTGTCCTCCCAACTGTCCGGCAACAACCTCTTTTGCCAACCCAGTTACTTCATCTGCAAAAGTATTAAGCTGGTCAACCATTGTATTCAGCGTATCCTTCAGTTCCAGAACTTCTCCTTTAACTTCAACAGTAATTTTCTTAGACAAATCTCCCTGAGCCACAGCCGTAGAAACTTCCGCAATATTGCGAACTTGTTCCGTAAGATTGGCCGCCATAATATTTACATTGCCAGCCAAACTCAGCCAAATACCCGACAAACCCTCAACAGTTGCTTGCCCTCCCAATTTACCTTCAACCCCAACTTCTCTAGCAACTCGCGTCACTTCTAAAGCAAACTCGTTTAGCTGAACAGTCATTTCGTTAATCGTATTCTTCAGCCCCAGAATTTCCCCTTCAGCTTCCACAGTAATTTTCTCAGACAAATCTCCCCTAGCTACCGCCGCAGTAACTTCAGCAATATTGCGTACCTGACTGGTAAGATTGCTGGCCATTAAATTAACATTTTGTGTTAAATCTTTCCAGACACCAGCAACTCCGTAAACTCGTGCTTGTCCGCCGAGTTTGCCCTCAGTTCCCACCTCTTTTGCTACCCGCGTCACCTCCTTTGCAAAATCGTTAAGACTGTCAACCATTTGATTGAGAGTATCTTTCAGTTGCAAAATTTCTCCTTCGGCTTCAACTGTAATTTTTTCGTTCAAATCGCCGACGCTAATCGCAGTTGCAACTTTCGTAATATTCCGCACTTGATTGGTAAGATTTGCCGCCATCAAGTTAACGCTTTCGGTAAGTTCTCTCCAAATACCCGATAGCCCTTCTACCTGTGCTTGGGTTCCCAATTTGCCTTCGCTGCCAACTTCCCGGGCGACGCGAGTTACTTCTAAACTAAAACCGTTTAATTGGTCTACCATTTTATTGAGAGTAGTCCCAATGCGGCGGAACAGTCCTTTAATCGGTTTGCCTTCAAATTCTAAGCTAAATTTCTCAGACAATTCGCCTTTAGCTACAGCGTGCAGCACTCGCGCTATGTCTATTGTCGGAGAAATTAAGCTGTTGATTGTCGCATTCACCGCCTCAACATTGCTAGCCCAAGTACCTTTAAACTCTTGAATTTCTATTGATTTTGGTACTTTTCCTTCTTCGCTAACTGCTTGACTGACGCGATCGATTTCATCAGCAAATTTCTCATTAACACTCACCATTTCATTGAAGACTTTGGCAATGTCACCCAAGCCGTTGTCGGCGGGCAAACGAACGCTAAAATCGCCATCTCTGACTGCTGCTAGAGCCATAATCAGTTGCTGTCGGTACTGGTTGTTGACAATTTCTGCTGGCGGCTGGTTTGCCTCGGTTTGTGCAAGTTTTGTCTCTACCGCATCCATGTTGGCAGGCGAGTTTGTTTCTGGAGATTCTGAGCCTTTTGATTGATTTTGTGTATCCATATTTTAGATAGTTTTATACAATTTATCGGGAAGGGCGATCGCACTTTGTAGAAGATGCTCTGCACTTGCAGTCCGAAACCCCGTTTGTTTTTACAGTCTGCGACGCAAAAAATCCGGTTTCTCTGAGGAATATTTGCGATATTAAGAGACAGCGGCGATCGCCTTCAGCAGCATCTGAAAGGAACCTACATCGAAAAACAGCATAATATCTCCTTGAACTTGCAATTTTTCAATACTAAAATGAGTCGGAGCTAACAGCACGCTGCCACTATCCACCGACTCTTCTTTTAACAGTAATTGCTCAATCTCTTCCTCTGCATAATATGGAACTGCATAGTCTAACGGCTGGTCTAAAATGTTGCCAATCGATCCCATGATGCCGTTAATAACCATATTCCCTACCTCGCTGAGGGTACTAATTTTGAGAGAATCAAGGTCTGGGCTGCCTTGTTCTTCGCCAGTGAGAACAGAGACTAACTTCACCGCACTGTCGGTAGGAAAAAGTAGCTGAGCGCTGCCGCTAAATGAGCCGCTGAAGCCTAGTTGCACAGCGGAAAGAGGCTCTATACCGAAGCGTTTTTTCAATTCACTTCGCAAATCCTTCGCGGATAAAAGCTCAATATCAGGAATCTGTAACTGGATAGGAAATTGAATCATTTCGTTCAACATTCCAGCGGCACTGCCCACGCCAATATTGATTAACTCCTTCAAAGCATCTATTTCATCTGCTGTTAGCTCCACTCTGATATCTCCTATTTGCTATCCAGAGCTTTTTGGATTGCCGCCTGAATGTCTGGAGCTTTAGGGGGCTTTTTCAACATCATAAATGCTCCCAATTCTTCACATTTCTGCCTAGCGCTGTCTTGAATATCTGCTGAAAGTACGATTACTGGAATTTTCGATCCTTTTTCGCCCAGAGCTTTTAACAAGGCGAAACCGTCCATTTCTGGCATCAATAAATCAGTCATAATGCAGTCTGGTGAATGCTCTGCAGCCATATCTAAGCCTTCTTGTCCGTTGGTGGCTTCTATGACTTGGTGTCCGGCTGCTTCGACAGCTTTGCGAATCATTCGCCTAGAAAATGCTGCATCGTCTGTAATTAAAACTAAACCCATTTTGGCGCGCTCCTTAATAATTGGGCATCGGGCATCGGGCATCGGGCTTGCAGTCAACAGTCAACTGACAACCGTCAACAATCACCTGACGGCAATACCGGAATTGATATCATGCAGTACATCTGTTGAGATGTTCTGAACAATCTAACAGGTAAGTTTTCATCTTGCCTTTGCCTTTAACATCAATCATTCCCCTTTCTGCAAACAAATGTTTTTTTGACAACTGTTTGTAGGTGTCTTCTGTCACTTGAATACAGCCTGGAAAACTGTACTGTTCCATGCGGCTTGCCGTGTTTACGGTGTCGCCCCAGAGATCGTAGCTAAACTTTTTAGTTCCGATGACTCCTGCAACCACAGGCCCGGAGTGAATGCCAATTCGCAGGCTGTGAAATTCTTGTGTTTGGGTGTTTAGCCTTGTCATAGCTTGCTGCATGGCTAGGGCCATTCGGACGATCGCATCGGCATGATCGTCGCGGAGAATTGGCAATCCAGATGCTACCATATAGCCGTCCCCAATTGTCTTAATTTTTTCGAGCCCGTATTCCTCAGTTAGTTTGTCAAATTCTGAGAAAATAGAATTTAGTTTTAAAATTAATTCACTAGGAGGAATTTCTGAGGCGAGCTTGGTAAAGCCTACCATATCAGCAAATAAGACGCTGACATTGGGGAAGTGATCGGCAATTACTAAGTCTGGGGTTAATTCTGCTTGCAGCCGCAGGGCGATCGACTCTGGTAAAATATTCAACAATAATTTTTGAGTTTTCTGTTGACTTTCAATCAACTCCCTGTAAAGTTGAGACTGCTGAATCAAGCGCCGCACTCGCTGAATCAGCACTGGCCAGTGAATCGGCTTCGTCACATAATCTGTTGCTCCTACTTCAAAAGCTTGATTGACAGATTTTTTATCATCTAGTGCTGTAATCATCAGCACGGGGATTTTTTGCGTTTTGGGATTGGCTTGAAGTCGGGCACAGCAAGTAAAGCCGTCCATTACAGGCATCATCGCATCCAACAAGACAATATCTGGGAGAATGTTTTGACAAATGTCCAAACATTCTTGTCCGTTTGATGCCTCAATTATCCGGTAGCCTTCTTTTTCCAGTATCCGGCGCGTAAATAGCTGCTGGGTTGCTTCATCATCGACGATCAGAATTTTGGGCGCGGTTTGGGTGTTTTTTCTAAAGTCAGCACTAATCATGGTAATGTGAAGATAATATCAAGTTCTCAGTCAGAAGCAGATGTAATTTCTGCGTTGAGATAGATAAGTTCACCCTCGATCGATCGCACCCGGTCATCTTCAACAACTGTATAATCCAATACTCGATCGAGACGTTAACTTCCGACCAATCACCCAAAATAACGCAGCAAATGTCATTTTTTATACTGGTAAATTGTTACGCAGTATTTGAAAATTTAGCGATTGAGTCGCCGCGCTACTTGGGAGATTATGTTGAGAATTGTATCAGATTATCACAGAAAGTCTAAAGTTTTGTCATTGGCTAAATGGCCTAATATGTTGAAGATTTTGGGAAAAACGGGCGATCGAACGCAGCGCGCGGTGCTGTGCATCGAGATTGTCTCTGACGTTTGAGGGGGAAAAGGATTCGCGGCAGGAAATAGGGGACAGAAACATAGAATTTCAATGCAGTACAGCCGCTCAGTAACTAGATAGCAAAGCCGCTTTCACCCGTTGATACTCGGCTAAAATTTTCTGCATCAGAAACTCACTCTCAGCGAGACTTTCATATCGAGCCATCTGTTCGAGCTGGGCGCACAATTGAAACAAAGGCATAGCTCCGACTGTCGTACAAGCACCTCTAAGAGCGTGAGCTAAGGCTTTAATTGCCGCAGCATCGGCTCGATTGACAGCATCTGCGAGTTCCTGCAATTTTGGCGGTGCTACTTCCATAAATTTCTCAACTAGCTCGATCCAAAATTCTTCGGCTTCTTCTCCTAATAACTCTCTCAACTCTTCAAAAGTTTGACTGTCAAGAGGCGGCAATTCGATTGCTGATTCTGCTATTTGTAGAGAATTTTCCGGCGCGGATGGCGGTGAATTTGAAAATTTATCTTCCTCTAAATTGGGTTCATTCACTGCAGTTAAAGTTGGAAATTGAATGTTGTCAGCAACCGCTAGAATTCCCCCAGAATTAGGAGGCAAAATAGCTGCTTCCGATTGAGTTCCAGCTTCAATTTGTGAAATTAAAACACCAGCGCGGGCGATTAAATGCTTTAACTCTGCTAAGGCAATCTCGTCAACCGCCGGCGCAACATTTGTCATCTCGTTTTTAGGCTCAGCTTGGGAAATAGAGTCTGTCGGCTCAGCCTGCGAATTGTTCCGTACAGCATTGAAATTGGATTGCCCGGTTTCCCGATCGTACAAAGCGATCGCTTGAACTATTGCCTGCAATCGCACCGGCTTACTGATATAATCGTTCATCCCAGCTTCTAAGCAAAGTTCGCGATCGCCCTGCATCGCATTAGCCGTCATCGCCACAATCCAAGGGCGAGTCGATTTTCGATTTTCGATTTTCTCAACAGTAGGTGAAAAGTCAGCTTCAGGCCGAGATTTTTCTAATAAAATATCTCCCGAAAATCGCTGGCGGATCAGGCGAGTAGTTTCCAACCCGTCCATTTTTGGCATCTGCATATCCATAAACACAATATCGTATTCCAATCGCTCCAAAGCATCCAAAGCTGCTTTTCCGCTGCTAGCAAAATCTGCCCTGTAACCTAACTTTTGCAGCATCTGCCCTGCTACCATTTGATTGACATATACATCGTCTACCAACAGAATTTTTAAAGGCAGTTTTTGGGCTAATTCCGGATTAAATTGAGGTCGAATAAAACACGGTTGATTTGTGCTGCATTCCCCGCCCCGGATGCGGAGCAAAACTTCATGGAGCTGCGCTTGCTTAATCGGTTTGTTGATAAAAGCTGCGAATTCAACTCGCCCTTGAATTTCCCGCATAGATGGCCGGCCGCCCGAACTCAAAATCATTAAAGGTAAATTTTTACCTTGAGGAAGTTTTCTGATTTTTTGAGCTAAAGTAATGCCGTCCATTTTTGGCATATGAAAGTCTAAAATCGCTAAGTCAAACATAGTTTGATTTTGCAGCACTTTCAGCGCTTGTGCGCCGGATTTGGCAGTGCGGACAACCATTCCCCAAGACTTAGCTTGCAGGGTAAGAATTTTGCGGTTAGTGGCATTGTCGTCTACTAGCAGCAGCCGCAAACCTGCTAGTTGAGGCTGGGGTGCATTCAGGTTTAATGTTTGTAACGGAGCGGGTGCTGGCTGAGCTTTGATGGTAAAATAAAATTTAGAACCTTTGCCAATTTCGCTTTCTACCCACATAGTACCGCCCATCATTTCGCTGAGGCGCTTGCTAATGGCCAAACCTAGGCCAGTACCGCCGTATTTGCGAGTTGTGGAACTGTCAACTTGACTGAAGGCTCTAAATAGTATGTTTGTGCGATCGGGCGGAATTCCGATGCCTGTATCCCTGACAGTAAATTGAATTTCGTAATTGCTAATTGCTGATTTTTCTAGATGGTTAAAATCAGCAGCGCCTGGTTCTGGCGCGGCGGGATTTAAAGCAGGTTTTTGACTGGATGCTTCCCTGTCTAACTCAATATCTTTCTCAGAAACCAACTTTGTTTGGGTAACTTCTCCATCCTTGTCGGCAATCGGTTTAGCTGTCACTTTAACTACCACTTCGCCTGTTTCAGTAAATTTGGTAGCATTGCCGAGCAAATTTATCAAAATTTGTCGCAGTCTGGTGACATCTCCGTACAGAAAATCGGGTACGCCAGCATCGAATTCGCAGGCCAAGTCTAGCAGTTTTGCTGCAGCTTTTATTGCGACTAAGTCTAAAGCTTCTTCGACACAGTTTCTGAGATTGAACGGTTCTTTTTCTAAATCCATCCTGCCTGCTTCTATCTTAGAAAAGTCGAGGATGTCGTTAATAATTGCCAGCAAAGCATCGCCGCTGGTGCGAATTGTATTCAGGAAATTGCGCTGGGTTGGCGACATTTGCGTGTCTAGCAGCAGCTCAGTCATGCCGATGACTCCATTCATCGGCGTGCGGATTTCGTGGCTCATCATTGCCAAAAATTCACTTTTGGCTCGGTTGGCAGCTTCGGCGTCGGTTTTGGCGCGGTTGAGTTCTTCTTCTATTACTAATCGGTGCTTAATTTCTTGCTGGTAGGTTTGGATGCGGTGCGTTACTTCGGAAACATCTTGAATCGCGATTAAAGCATAGAAGCCTTCTCCTTTAATCGCTGGTATGGGAGTGACGTTGGTATTTTGAATTCGCGGTTTGCCGTTGGGTAGATTTGATTCAATCAAGGAATGGTGCAGTTGGGAGGAAAATACGGCGGGCAACCCGTTGTTAAATACTTGTTTCAAGCGATTTTGATATTTGGGTTCGTCGAGTTGGGGAAAGTGAGTTTTGAGGTTGGTGCCGATGATTTCTTTTTTGAGCTTTTTTGTCCACTGCTCTAGGGTGCGGTTCCAAAACAGCACGGTAAAATCGCGATGGATGACGCACAATCCGATGGGTACTCGATCGAGAACGCTGAATCTTTCTTGGGCTTTTTCTATTTGTTCTAGCATTTTTTGTCAGGTAAAAATTTGACCAAACTTATGTATACTTCAAAAATTATAAAATATGTTTTTTAGGAGTTAAAGATGCAGACAGATTAGGCTTTTTATGTTGTTCTGCCAACTGCTATCTTAGGACTTGCTCAAAAAAAACTGTTTATACGATAAATTAAGAGGTTTGGAGACAGGTAGTTGCGAAAAAACCGGATGGTGGCGCGCTAACAGTGTATGAGTCTTGTATCGCCCTCGGCACTGGGTGCGGTAAACCCCGATACATATTTTTGGCTGCTAGAGTTCAAAAACATGACTGCGAGGCTGGGATGTTGATGATTTTTGCTAATTTGTATGGATATAGTATACTGATTGAGTCAAGTTGGCAATCATCTAGTTGCGATCGCCCGATCGAGAGCAATGCTGACTGGGTGCACTACAGTTTTTAACTATTCGATCGTTTATTGTAATCCAGCGTCAAACCGATGAAAAAGGAACGGCTTCGATGGAAATTGATGAAGATGTCAAGGAATTTTTGATTGAAGGCTATGAATATCTCAACCAAATTGAGGAGGATTTAGTAGCTTTAGAACAAAGCGATTCCAATCCAGAGGTGATGAACCGGATTTACCGCAGCTTGCACACGATTAAAGGTAATAGCGGTTTTTTGGGAGTGGAAAAACTAGAGTCGGTGGCTCACGCGGGAGAAAATTTGCTCAGCCGTTTGCGCGATCGCACAATTGCCATGACTCCGGAGATTACTAGCGCTTTGCTATCGACAATCGACGCGGTACGATCGCACATGGAGGCGCTCGAAACCACCGGAGAAGAAAGTCCGATCGCCCACACCGAATTGCTCGATCGACTTTTGCAACTCCAAACATCCGGTGCCGAGTCTCAATTGCAGTCGAGCGCGAGATCCCTTGAATCCACCACCGCCATCACAGAAGTTGCCGCCCCGGAACCGGAAAAATTAGACTTGACAGCAGAACCTTTGTGTGTTGACGGTTTATTGTCGATCGACCAATTGCCAATTCCCGCTGTTAACAATACTGCCGCAGAACAGGTAAATCCTGCCGATACCGAAGGCGATAAATTCAAAATTTCCGACACAGCAATCCGAGTAGATGTCGGCTTGCTCGACAAACTAATGAACTTGGTAGGCGAACTCGTTTTGTGCCGCAACCAAATCTTAGAATTTTCCAGCACGCAAACAACAAATGCCCAAAATGACGACACCTTAAAATCAGTATCCAGCCGTTTAAACTTAGTTACTTCCGAATTGCAAGAAGGAGTAATGAAGACCAGAATGCAGCCAATTCGCACTATCTGGAATAAATTTCCCCGCGTAGTGCGCGACACAGCATTCGCCTTGGGAAAACAAGTTCAATTAGAGATGGAAGGCGAAGAAACAGAATTAGATAAAACCTTAATCGAGGCGATCGCCAACCCGCTAACCCACTTAGTCCGCAACTGTCTCGATCACGGTATCGAAACATCAGAAGCCCGCGTCGCTAAAGGCAAACCAGCCCTGGGAAAATTGCTGCTGCGAGCCTATCACGAAAGCGGTCAAGTAAACATTGAAATCTCCGATGACGGCGGGGGAATTGACCCGGAGCGGATGAGAAATAAAGCCGTGCAAAAAGGAATATTTTCTGCTGTTGACGCGGCCAAACTGAGCGATCGCGAAGCACTAAATTTAATTTTTCTGCCCAGTTTCTCGACGGCAGAAAAAATTACCAACATCTCCGGTAGGGGAGTAGGAATGGACGTGGTGCAGACAAATATCGAAAAAATTAGCGGCACGATCGACGTTCACAGTCAAGTAGACAAAGGCACGACTTTTAAACTCAAAATTCCTTTAACCCTGGCGATTATTCCAACATTAATTATTACTACAGGAGGATCCCGCTACGCAATTCCTCAAGTCAACTTGCTAGAACTGGTGCGGTTGGAAGGAAAACAAATAAAAAATATCGAAATGTTTCACGGAACGCCAGTTTATCGGTTGCGGGGGCGACTGCTGCCGCTGATTTATTTGAACCGGGAATTACAGTTAGAAACAAAAACTGTAGAAAACGGCAAAAAATCCCAATTCAACCTAGATGAGGCTCTGAACATTGTTGTGGTGCAAGCTACGGACAAACCTTTTGGATTGGTGGTAGATGCCATAAACGACACCCAAGAAATTGTGGTTAAACCTTTAGGAAAACAACTAAAATCTCTAGCTTGTTTTGCGGGAGCAACTATCATGGGCGACGGTAAAGTTGCTTTGATTTTGGACTTGCACGGGATTGCTCAGAAAACCCAGATGACGGAGGCTCAAGAAAAAGCTATTTTAGCTGACGAAAACAGCCGGCGGGAATCTTCAGAACCCCCGCAGCAGTTGCTAGTATTTCAGGGCCCAGACAGTCGGCGGATGGCGATTCACCTATCGCGAGTTTGCCGCTTAGAAGAGTTTCCCAGCCATCTTTTGGAGCAAGTCGGGAAGCAGCAGGTGGTGCAGTACCGCAACCAAATCATGCCGGTGATTTATTTGTCGGCGGTGTTTGGTAGCGGTGGCGGTGCGGCGAATTCGGCCAACGGTCTTGGCGGGCGATCGCCCGCTGCAGATGATAAACTGCCGTTAGTCGTGGTGTCGGTGGGCGAGCAGCACCAAGTCGGCTTGGTAGTCGATCGCATTATGGATATTGTAGAACAGTCGATCGACATCAAAGGTGCAGCTACTCAAGCAGGAATTTCATATTGTGCAGTGATTCAGGGTCAAGTTACCGAAATTCTAGATGTCGATGCAGTAATTAGCAACAATTTATTCGGAGTTCAGCAGATGTTGGCAAACGCAAGGTAATGCCATGAAAGGAATCATTAAAAATGCCTGAACAAACTCTAATTTGTACCTTTTTTGTTGACAGCCTATTTTTAGGCATAGAAGTTGAGAAAGTGCAAGAAATCCTCCGCTATCAGGAGATGACCAGAGTCCCCCTAGCACCCGCAGTAGTGGGCGGATTGATCAATTTAAGGGGGCAAATTGTCACGGCGATTGATTTGCGGATACGGTTAGATTTGTGCGATCGACCAGTCGAACAATTGCCTTTAAATGTGATAGTAACAACCGGGAATGAAACAGTTAGTTTGTTAGTTGATGATATTGGAGATGTCTTAGAAGTATCTCAATCAGATTTTGAAACTCCTCCAGATACTTTCACCAGCAAAATACGCCCGCTAATTCGAGGAGCATACAAGCTGCCAGGGCAGTTGCTCCTATTTTTAAATGTTGATAAAGTGGTAGATTTTAGCAGTCAATAGTTATTAGTTATTAGTTATTGGTTGTTGGTTGTTGGTTGTTAGTTATTGGTTATTGGTTAACTGTCAACTGTTAACTGTCAACTGTCAACTGTTAACTGTTAACTGTTAACTGTTAACTGTCAACTGTCAACTGTTAACTGTTAACTGTTAACTGTTAACTGTCAACTCTCAACTGTTAACTGTTAACTGTCAACTGTCAACTCTCAACTGTTAACTGTTAACTGTTAACTGTCAACTGTCAACTGTTAACTGTTAACTGTTAACTGTTAACTGTCAACTCTCAACTGTTAACTGTCAACTGTCAACTGTCAACTCTTCCTTCAATTACCATGCCGATAACTATTGCAGATTTTGATTACATCCGCAAACTCGTGTACGATCGCACCGGCGTATTTCTTTCTGAAGATAAAATGTATCTCGTTGAATCGCGTTTAGGGATATTAGCAAAACAAGCCGGAACGAATTCCGTCAGCGGGTTAGTTGCAGAGTTGAAAAAAATCAAACAACAGCATTTTAACCCGCTTTACGAATCGATTGTTGAAGCAATGATGACGAACGAGACATTTTTTTTTCGAGATGTCAACCCTTTTGAGATATTAAAAACATCGATAGTGCCAGAATTATTAAAAAAGAGCCAGGGCGATCGCACTTTGAATATTTGGTGCGCTGCTTGTTCCAGCGGGCAAGAGCCCTACAGTATTGCGATGCTGCTGCGCGAATATTTTCCGCAATTGGCGAGAAATCAAGTGCAGATAATTGGTAGCGACATCTCTACCGCAATGCTGAAGCGAGCCAATTCTGGATGCTACGCGCAGCACGAAGTATTGCGAGGTTTACCAACAGCATTGTTACACAAATACTTCCACGATTGCGGCAAGGAATGGCAGATAAAAGAAGAGATTCGCTCTTCGATCGAATTTCGCCAGATTAACTTAACACAACCCTTGAACTCGATGCCTCAAATGGACATTATTTTTCTGCGAAACGTCTTAATATATTTCGATGTTCAGACAAAGCAATCGATTTTAGCGAGAGTGCGGCGGGTGTTGCGGCCTGAGGGCTATTTATTTTTAGGGGGAGGAGAAACAACCGTTAATCTTGACAGTGCTTTTAAGCCAGTGCAGTTTGAAAAAGCTGTATGTTACCGATTAATTTGATGTTCAGTATATCGACCCTACTAAAATAGTTTTTATCCTTATAAATTCAGTTCTGTCTTGATGAATTCTGATGAATAAAGAAGGACTTCAGTCCTTCTTTTTTGACGCGCCCTCAGACCAAACAGGCAATTGATTAATCTTATCCAGCGTGATATCTACATACTTTTCACCGTTACTTGCCCGATTTTCCCCAAAATATCCTTCGTCGCCGTCGTGCTTGTGAGGGCCGCTGAAACCTTCTGCGTAGCGTCCTTGTAAACGAGCTTGATTGAAGGGGGAAGTCGCGTACCAGTACCAGCGAGTCGGAAAAACTATGCCGCCAATATCCTCAATTGAATCGCGAGTGCCGCGAAAATGGAAAACGCGATCGGCTTCTGCAAAACCATTTTCTCCCGAAAACACGCCCCCAACTGAAATAACAGTAATTTCTGCTTTCAGCCATTCTCTGAGATAGCGAGTAGCACCCAAAGCAACTTGTGCGCCGCCGCTAGTGCCAATTAAAATAATTTGCACAGGTTTTTGAGGATTAGCTGAAATCGGAGATTTAGCATTCATGCGCTCGATAATTGCATTGGCAATTCCCTGATTGTATGCAAAACCGTAGCGATAATCGAGAGAAATTGCAAACCTCCAAAGATTGCGAATTTTGATGAATATATCCGCCCCAATCGGCCCACCTTTTGCCTGTGCTGCAAACCGCCAAAAAGGAGCTAGCCACCGCTGTCCGCCTAAACTTTTGTTAGAAGCTGAATAAGGAAAAACATCTCCCACTGCTACGCACTGCGGGTGACGTTCAACTAAATGTTTGAGAAAAAATGCTTCTCCCGGTGTTAATTCGTCCCCCGAAAAATCGCCAACTCCCGGTAAAAAGATGATATAACAATTGCTGGGTGAAGACTTGCGCGCTTCCGGGCTGCTGTCGTTTTCGGGCAATATCTCCGGCAAATTTTTTTTGAAACCCAAAGTTTCGGCACTTTGACCCAGCCACCATACAACAGTTCCCACTGGCGAAAGAATGCCCCAAACTAGCAGGATTAGACCTGCAACGAGCAACAAATTTAAACTTCCCCCGCGCAGCCACGCAAGTATCCGCAAGATCAATCTTAGCATTTAATAAAATCTGGTAGAATGCCAGTTAATTACCTGATTGAGTAGAAATATTTTGGTGATTGTGCTGTATTAGAGCTTATTTTGTCCTAGTTGTCAACTATCTTGAGGAGCAGGAGTTAAAGGTGAGGGGAGAAGATTCAATTGCCGGTTTGCGAAGAACGCTTTGGAACGCACTTTCTTTGAACAGCAACTTTTACGAAAAAACTCCATACACTGCCAGAACGAAGCGGATCGCTTTAACGATTGTAATTTTAGCAGCGGTGTCCCGCGTTTTTGGCAGTGCCGTCATTTTGTTAATCAATCGAACTGAGCTATCAGTGTTATTGTTAGCACTTTGGATAGATGCTTTTGCACTGGTGGGGGGTTATTATTTTTGGACTTTCACTATCTTTAAAATCGGGCAGTGGCTGAAACCCGGTCATGTAAGTTATGGGGAGTTGTTGGTTCCGATCGGATTTGCCTACGCCCCGCAAGTGCTGAATTTTTTAACGTTAATTCCCTTGCTGGGAGAAGGGATAGAGCGGATATTAGCTGTGTGGACATTGCTATCTGTAATTGTGGCGGTTCGCCAAGGCTTGGATATTAAAACTCGCTGGGCGGTGTTAATCGGTTTTGCGGGTTGGCCGCTGATTCAAATTGCGATCGGGTTTGTGAAAGTTATTAAACAGTTGGTTCCACAATGGCTTTGAAATTAGGATGTTGTAACGGTATGTCGTCCCAAAAGCCCTTAAAAACTGGTTTTAAAAGCGATCGAAATCTCTGGTGCGAGGAGGTGAATAAGAGGAATTAACAGGCGCTGCAAATTGGAAATTTGCGATCGGGCGCGCCCAGAGGTTCCTTAAGCTGTTAAAATGAAATTGGTTAGGGGCGAAATACTCGATCGAATAACCTGATTTGAAACAAAAGTATTCCTGGTTAGCGATCGAGATACTGTCGCTAGCTGGCTTTGAGAGAATGCTTGACAGGGGCTCGGCAACAAACTAAATTGGGAGACGGTGAATAATATGATTGATGACATTAATTGGTATTGCCACTTGCCGATCGCACTGCCAGACGGCAAACACACCCCAACTATTCGGCTCTCCCCACTGTCCGCCCCCTATTACTAGCGATACATTGTTACTAAAGAAGGAAATACACAAAAATTTACATATATAATTTGTGTAGTGTTCCAAATCGCTCCTCACCAGCAGCGATACAGCCCTCGCCAAGACAGTAGGAAGGAAAAAATATGTTTGAACGCTTTACAGAACAAGCCATTAAAGCAATAATGCTAGCCCAAGAGGAAGCGCGGCGCCTCGGCCACAATTTTGTAGGCACCGAGCAAATCCTCCTGGGACTCGTAGGCGAAGGCACTGGCATCGCTGCAAAAGTATTACTGGATATGGGCCTCAACTTGAAAGAGGCGCGCAATGAAATTGAAAATATCATCGGCAGAGGTTCCGGTTTCCTGCCGCCGGAAATTCCGTTTACCCCCCGCGTCAAGCGCATTTTTGAGACGGCGCTCAACGAAGCGCGACAGTTGGGGCACAATTACATCGGCACCGAGCACATCCTGCTGGGGCTGATCCAAGACGATGAAGGGGTGGCGGCGAAGGTGCTGCAAAACCTGGGAATCGACCGGCAGAGAGTCCGCACTCAGGTAATTCGCGCCGTGGGAGAAGTGGCGGTGGCATCCGGAGGCAGGGGGGATAGCGGCGATCGCAAAATCCCGACTTTAGAAGAATTCGGCACAAACCTCACCAAGCTAGCAGCCACAGGCAAACTCGATCCCGTGGTGGGCCGGGAAAATGAAATCGAGCGCGTGATCCAAGTGCTAGGACGGCGCACGAAGAACAATCCAGTGCTAGTAGGCGAACCGGGAGTAGGCAAAACAGCCCTCGCCGAAGGCCTCGCCCAGCGCATTGTTAACAGAAACGTCCCGGAAATTTTAGAAGACAAACAAGTAATCAGCCTCGATATGGGTTCGCTGATTGCGGGGACAAAATTCCGAGGCGAATTTGAGGAACGGCTGACGAAAATCATGGCAGAAATTCGCGCTGCCGGCAACATCATTCTGGTAATTGATGAAATTCATACCTTAGTCGGTGCAGGCGCGATTCAAGGCAGCATGGACGCTTCCAATATGCTCAAACCCGCCCTTGCTAGAGGCGAATTGCAGTGTGTGGGCGCAACTACCTTGGATGAATACCGCAAGCACATCGAGCGCGACGCTGCCTTAGAACGCCGCTTTCAACCGATAAAAGTTGGCGAACCGAGCGTAGCTGAAACAGTAGAAATATTGTACGGTTTGCGATCGGCCTACGAACAGCACCACAGACTGACAATTTCCGATGCAGCCTTAGAAGCAGCGGCTACACTGTCTGACAGGTACATTAACGATCGATTTTTGCCAGACAAGGCGATCGACTTAATAGACGAAGCAGGTTCCCGCGTCCACGTCTTGAACTCGCAAACCCCGCCCGAAGTTAAAGAACTCAAAAAACAACTTCCGGCTGTTAGCAAAGAAAAAGATGCTGCCGTGCGCGAACAAGACTTTGATAAAGCTGGCAAATTGCGCGATCGCGAATTAGAAATCGAAGCCGAAATCGCCGCAGCTACTATCAACAAAAGCGAAATCAGAATCTCTCCCATCGTCACCGAAGAAGACATCGCCCACATCGTGGCAAATTGGACGGGAGTACCCGTCAGCAAGCTGACAGAATCGGAATCGGAATTGCTGCTGCACATGGAAGACACGTTGCACCAGCGCTTAATCGGTCAAGAAGAAGCTGTCAGCGCAGTTTCTCGCGCGATCCGCCGCGCCCGGGTAGGCTTGAAAAATCCGAATCGCCCGATCGCCAGCTTCATCTTTTCCGGGCCCACAGGCGTTGGCAAAACAGAACTGACAAAAGCCCTGGCTTCCTATTTCTTCGGTTCCGAAGAAGCGATGATTCGGTTAGATATGTCCGAATTCATGGAACGCCACACCGTCTCCAAACTCATCGGTTCGCCTCCGGGTTACGTCGGCTACGACGAAGGCGGCCAACTCACAGAAGCAGTGCGCCGCCGTCCTTACACAGTCATCTTGTTCGACGAAATCGAAAAAGCTCACCCCGATGTCTTCAACATGATGCTGCAAATCTTAGAAGACGGCCGTTTGACAGATGCCAAAGGTCGGACAGTAGACTTCAAGAATACACTGCTGATCATGACCTCAAACATCGGTTCGCGAGTGATTGAAAAAGGCGGCGGCGGTCTCGGTTTCGAGTTTGCTGAAACTGCCTCAGACGCGCAGTACAACCGCGTTCGCAGCTTGGTAAACGAAGAATTGAAACAGTTTTTCCGTCCAGAATTTATCAACCGCTTGGATGAGATTATCGTCTTCCGCCAGTTGAACAAGGAAGAAGTCAAGCAGATTGCCGATATCATGTTGCAGCAACTCTTCAGCCGCTTAACCGAACAGGGTATTACTTTGTCGGTGACAGACAAGTTCAAGGACTTGTTAGTTACAGAAGGCTACAATCCCAGCTACGGTGCTCGACCTTTGCGCCGCGCCATCATGCGGTTGTTGGAAGATGTACTGGCTGAGGAAATGCTGTCTGGGAAGCTGAAAGAAGGCCAAAGCGCGATCGTAGATGTGGATGAAAACGGTCAGGTGAAGGTATTGCCGAATGGTGAGTCTGAACCGAAATTGCCCGAATTCGCTTTGAGTCATTAATTCCGATCTGCACGCAGATAAATACTGTTGATTGAAAACCCGGTTTCTTGAAGAAACCGGGTTTTTTAATTAAATAAGCTGTCAGACATTTAAATTATACCAATTTCAAACGAAATAACAGTATTCTTGTCCCCCCCCTTGCTAAGGGGGGGCTAGGGGGGGTCGGAGAGTATTGCATGATTTTAGAGAAATGGTATTAGAC
>NZ_JADEXD010000311.1 GCF_015207285.1 Tychonema sp. LEGE 07203
GTTGGGGGGGGTAAGCTCTTGATTCTGCATCAGTAGAAGGCAAAAATTCTACTAGATGAGGCATTACTCCAATCGGCCCCATCCCTGGCCCGCCGCCGCCGTGAGGAATGCAGAAAGTTTTGTGCAAATTCAAGTGACAAACATCAGCACCAAAATCACCGGGGCGGCACAAACCAACTTGAGCATTCATATTTGCGCCGTCCATATAAACTTGTCCGCCGCAGTTGTGAACAATCTCGCAAATTTCTTTGATTTCTGACTCAAACACGCCGTGGGTAGATGGATATGTCACCATCAAAGCAGCCAGTTCGTTTTTGTGTTTTTCCGCTTTTTTCTGCAAGTCGGCGACATCAATATTCCCCTGGCTATCGCACTCGACAGCAACTACTTTCATCCCCGCCATTACCGCGCTAGCCGGATTTGTCCCGTGGGCTGACTGGGGAATTAAACAGATATTGCGGTGAGTTTCGCCCCGGTGTTCGTGGTATTGGCGAATTACTAATAAACCCGCGTATTCGCCCTGGGAACCGGCGTTTGGCTGCAAAGAAATTCCCGCAAAACCGGTGATTTCTGCCAGCCACTGTTCGAGTTGCACGAACATCATTTGATAGCCGCGGGTTTGATTGTGGGGTGCAAAGGGATGTATCTTGCCAAATTCGGCCCAAGTTACCGGCAGCATCTCGGCTGTTGCATTCAATTTCATGGTACAGGAACCCAAGGGAATCATCGATGTATTCAGCGATAAATCCTTGGTTTCCAAGCGGTGCATATAGCGCAACAGTTCGGTTTCGGAATGGTAGCTGTTGAAAACTGGATGGGTGAGATAGCTGGTTGTGCGATCGCAAAAATCTGGTAAAGTCAAATAGGAATTTAATGCGTCTGCATCCAGCGGAATGTTGAGAGCGTTCTGCCCCTCGACCCTGATATAATCCTTATTCTGTCCGAAAATTTCCCACAACTCTTGCACGTCTTCAACTGTGACAGTTTCATCTAAAGTGATTCCGACTGTCGCCTCATCAAAAACTCGAAGATTAATGTTGCGAAGTTGGGCATTTGCTAGAAGTTCTGACAGCGGTTTGTCTCCCAATTCTACTCGCAGAGTATCGAAGAAAGGTTGAGAACCAATTTTGTATCCGAAACTTCTTAAACCGGATGCCAAAAGTGCAGTTAAACTCCATACTTTTTCTGCAATGTCTCTGAGTCCAGACGGGCCGTGATAAACAGCGTACATACTCGCCATCACTGCTAGCAAAACTTGAGCAGTACAAATATTGCTAGTTGCTTTTTCGCGGCGGATGTGCTGTTCGCGAGTTTGCAAAGCCAAGCGCAAAGCAGATTTGCCGTTAGCATCTTTGGAAACGCCGACAATTCGCCCCGGAACTTGCCGTTTAAACTCTTCTTTTGTGGCGAAATAGGCTGCGTGGGGCCCTCCGAATCCCATCGGCACTCCGAAGCGCTGGGTGCTTCCTACGGCTATGTCAGCGCCGAATTCGCCGGGGGGTGTAAGCAGGCAAAGGCTCAAAATATCGGCGGCTACTGTGACTAATGCGCCGTTTTCGTGGGCCGATCGAATAAAATCCCTATAGTCGTAAATTGTGCCGTCTGTTGCTGGGTATTGCAGGAGCGCGCCGAAGATTGTACGATCGAACTCAAAGCTTTGATGGTCGCCGACAATCACTTCAATTCCCAGCGGCTTAGCGCGAGTTTGTACCACTTCAATCGTTTGAGGGTGACAATCTTGAGCCACAAAAAACGCTTTTGCCCCTTTTTTGCTAGCGCCGTAACTCACCGCCATCGCTTCCGCCGCCGCAGTCCCTTCATCCAGCAAAGAAGCGTTAGCAATTTCCAAACCCGTGAGGTCGATTATCATGGTTTGGAAGTTCAGCAAAGCTTCCAATCGCCCTTGGGCAATTTCGGCTTGGTAGGGAGTGTAAGCTGTATACCAGCCGGGATTTTCTAGGATATTCCGCTGGATGACCGGGGGTGTGATGCAGTCGTGATATCCTGTCCCGATGTACGATCGAAATACCTGATTTTTTGCAGCAATTTCTTTCAATTCTGCCAAAGCAGCGTACTCGCTTTGCGCTGCGGGAAGTTGCAGGGGTTGATTCATGCGAATCGCCGCCGGCACCGTTTTGTCAATCAACTCATCGAGGCTGGAAATACCCACAACATCCAGCATTTGCTGGATTTCGCCGGGTGTCGGGCCAATGTGCCGCCCCGCAAAACTACCGATGGGGGAAAGGTTTTGCTGCTGGCTGGGTTCAACTTTCGGGCTGTAGACTACCAAGGCGGATTCTCCTGAGTTAACTTTTGCTTCTTTGTTTGTAACATTTAGTCACAAAAGAAGTCATTAGTCATTAGTCATTAGTCATTAGTGCTGTCCCCCCCCGAGCTTTGGGTCCAACGTCATCAGGAAGATGGAAGAAGTCATTAGTCATTAGTCATGAGTGCTGTCCTCCCCGAGCTTTGGGTCCAACGTCATCAGGAAGATGGAAGATGGAAGATGGAAGATGGAAGAGAAACGATTTCCCACTCTCCCCCTC
>NZ_JADEXD010000120.1 GCF_015207285.1 Tychonema sp. LEGE 07203
CACTCTGCGAGTCCGGCTGTCACGGGAGGCCCCTAAAAATGTCACACAAATAGAGCAATAGCCGTCACTGCGAAGTCAGTTAAAACCGTTGATACTGAGACTATTGAAGCAGTAAAACCCAAAAATATTATGGTACTGATTCGCGACCTCGCCCAACAAGCTCTAACCCTAGGCTATTTAACTCTCGAAGCCGAAAATCAACTGCGGCGGATATTAACTACCACCAAGTATGACTTGGAAGACTTAAATGCTTTTATGACTTTGCAACTAGCAGCTATGTCCGGTTTGGTGAAACAAGAATCTCGCGAGCTCAAAGAATTGGAAATATTTGGCGAGACAGCTTCGGAAAATTCGTGTTAATCATTAGTTGCGTTTTAATTAATTCAAATTTAGTAAGGAACATTTCGATTATGCTAATTCGTGAAGCTGTAAAACAAGCTATTGCCACTGGATATCTGAGTTGGGAAGCAGAAAATGAAATTCAGCATATTTTGTCCTCTGCAAAGTTCGATTTGGAAGATTTGAATGCTTTTATGAGCTTGCAGTTAGCTGCTATGGCCGGCCGCGTGAGGCAAGAGTCTTTGGAATCGATAAACTTGCCAAAAAATTCAGAATAAAAACAATCATTTATTAAATAATTAAAATTATTTAATAGATTGAGATATTAAATCAATTTATTTGTCGCTAATTCATTGATGTTTAAAATTGATTTTAGATAAATTTTGAGGACTAAAGTCCTGACTAAGCTAACCAGCGTTTAAATTTTGCATCTAAAATCATTAGACTCTTGTGGGCCGTTGCTCTGATCGTCACCCAAAATATGCAATTTAAATGCAGTAAAGCTTACCAATGTTATAACCTGTTTTGACCAAAATATTATAACAATCAAAATTATTTCCGACTCCGACGCTCTAACTCTTTAATTACTCTCAGAACAAACACGGACATGAAAGCACCAATTAATGCCAGTTGCCACAACCCACATCCTGCCGCAGTTCCTAGGGCTGCTGACACCCAAATAGCGGCGGCAGAGGTGAGCCCGTGAATTTCTGGTTTGCTTGCTTCCTGCTGATTTTCCCGCAGGATTTCTCCGCCTCCCAAAAATCCTATCCCGGCAGCAATGCCTTGAATTACGCGATCGATCGCATCTCGTGAGTTTTCGTTTTTACCTATTGACAGCGGTATTAAAACAAATAGTGCAGCACCCATGCTGACTAGCATATGAGTTCTCAATCCCGCTGGTTTGTGCCGCAGTTGGCGCTCCCATCCAATCATGCCGCCAACTAACAAGGCCAGGCACAACCTTAACAGTATGCCCAGCCAATTATCGGGAGACCACAAGTTATCGATCGACAATGTTTTGCTGCAAATAATTCATCGGAAGATTCCCATATTACCGCAGCACGATGTCCGATCGCAATCTCACTGCCAAATCTTGTTCCGGGCGAATCACGATGACATCAACGCTGCGCCGCCCCAACAATACGCCAGCTAAGGCCCCGATCCCAGCGCCTCCCAATACTTCTTCGGTGGCGATCGCCTTGTCGCCAGTAATGCCTGCTAGCGCTGCTGCTGCTGCTGCACCCAATGCCGCACCTTGCGCTACTGAACCTGTGCCGGCACCTTTTTGAACTCTTTCGGTTCTGGTAATAACTCCCGAATAGCCATCAATCCGATAGCGTTGGCGGCGGCTGACAATTAACTCTCTGGCAACAAATTGAGTACCGATTTGATTGCCCCTTCTGACTGGTCGCAATTCCCCGACAATCTGGCTGCCTGCAGGGATTAATACTCTGCCTCGATCTGTGCGGATGTCTCGCGCTACTGTTAATGTTAAAGGTGAAGTTTCATCGCGGGTGACAACTATTTTTTCTTTTTCGTAGCTAACTGGAATTACACTACCTGACGGAATTCGGATGCTATCAAATTGTGAAATTCGTTGTTGGGCTGATGCGGGAGTAGCTACTACCAGCGGCGCGCCGGTTCCTGCTGTAATTCCCGCTGCTAAAATTGCTGCTGTGGCTGAACGCCATTTTTGAGAAGTAATCATATAATTGGTCTCCTTGTTTGGGTTTTGTTTTACTTAGAAACGCACTAATGCTAAATCTGTTTGTGGTTTCGCATTGATTTGATGTTTTCATTATGGCAGGCTGGAATTCGACAGGTTGGGAAGTTAAGGCAGATAATCAAAAATTTTCACATTTGGCTAAATTGAGAAAATCGATAAAACTGGGGCGATCGCCGAAGATAAGGAAGATAAACAGATTCGGGGGCGGTTGAAACCAGGTTTGTAGAAGCGATGTCTGTTCGCCTGCAGACTGAAGATCGGCTTTGACGTTGAATGCGCCCTGTCTTCCTTAGTTCTTGAGAGCGTTTAAGGCTAACAGTGCTGCACCAAAAGCTGGTTCGTATCGGGGCGAAATTACTTTGGCATTTGGGGCGATCGCGCTGATGGCAGTTTCAAACCGACCCCGGCAATTTGCCTCGCCGCCCCACACACCTCCGATCGTCACAATTTCAAATTCCTCAGTTGGGCTAAATAGCGCTGAAATGGCTGTTTTTGTAGAAAATGTTAATTTTGCCACAGCACTGTCAATAATGCCCTCAGCGACGCGATCGCCCTCTGCTGCGGCTCGATCGACAATCGGCGCTAAAGCTGCAATTTCTGGCACTCCCCAACCGCGCCGGTAAACGACTTCTACCAATTCTTCGAGATTATTTAAGCCTAAATGCGTTTGAAATCTTTCCGCAAGCGCGGTAGACTCTTGGCGCCCGTCATAGAACTTCAAAGCAGCTTGCAAACCTCCAACGGCGATGTCATATCCGCTGCCTTCATCGCCCAAAATATATCCCCAACCGCCGACTCGTTTCGTTTGCCCTTGACGGTTTTGCCCGAAAACAATTGAACCGGTTCCTGCAATCACAGCAATACCTACCTCTTGGCCGGTGCCGCCAACAAGTGCGATCGCGCAATCGCTGCAAATTACAATATTTCTCGGCAAGATCGATCGGGTTACTGGTAAAGAATTCGTCAACTGCAAGTTCTCCACCACAAATTGCACTATTTCAATATCTTTGGGCCGCCCCGCGCCTGCTAGTCCCAGACAAATTGCTTCTATCTTCAGGTTGATATTTGGATCGATTTTTGCGGACAAAACTGCTCGTTCGATCGCCAATTGAATTGATTCCTTTGCTTTCTCAATTCCCTGGGTTTGATAATTTGACGGCCCCGCTTCCCCGCGTCCCAAAACAATACGGTTTTCGTCCGTTAAGATGCAGATAGTTTTAGTGCCGCCACCGTCGATGCCGAATACGTAAGTCATGCCAAAGTTTTTAATTTATTTAACGTCTTGTGGGGTGTCCCGCCCGCCTAAAAATCTAATTTAGATGGGCGAAAGCCGATCGCCAAGCGAGCGAGGAGGCTCACCAGGCGTTAAAATAATACTTTTTGCATTCCTTGAGGCGCTCCCAAAAATTCTCTCAAACGGACAGGGCAATACTAATAATAATTAGACCAATTAAAGCCAACCAAATAAAGTTACGCTGACACCAATTTTTGATTGATTGCTGCAGGCCGCCGCTGATATAACGGCTCGTCTGCGGCACGAGGGGTTCAGCTTGATTGTGATAAAGCGTGCATTCTTGGGCGAAGGGACGCTGCGGGTAGTTGCAGGTGTCGTCTTCGTGGTAAAGACAGGTAGTACACAGAAATTCTGTCGCTGGCGATCGATAAAGGGGGATACCCGGATGACCGAAAGCTTTGAGAGGGGTTTTACAGTGTACGCAGGCGATGGCTCGCGCGTCTACAGGTTGGTGGCAGCGGGGACACTCAGGCATTGGCGGCAAGGTGATAGGGTAATACCATTTTAGATTTGAGATTTTAAATTAAATAATTCAAGCATTGGGAATCACCCCGCCCAACAATGGATACCGTGCCGCGTATTCGTACCAACCTCGGCTGCACCGTCAAACTGTTGTCTCTTGGTTGTTGGCTGTTGGTTCTAATTCCGAATCACCCATTCCAACTGCCAACTGGCAACTGGCAAATAAGAGGGCGGGCACTCTTGGCACCGCCCCTACCAACTGGCAACTGCCAACCACCAACTGATATTGCTATCGTTAGCGGGTTTTCCGAACGCCCGCGGGCGGGTTAGACTCGCCAGCAGGCAGCAGAATGCTCCAAAATAGAAAGGTAGGTGTGCGCTGATGTAATTTACATTGTACAAAGGGTTTCGCAGCGACAGCAGGCGACCTGAGCCGATCGGGTATTTTGGGGCAAACAGTAGGAAAAATCTATGGATAACAATAGCAACTTACTCAAACAACTGGTAATGCTGGGGATTGGTACTACCTCCTTGGTGGCGGAGAAATTGCAGGAAGTCAGCGAGCAATGGGTCAAAGATGGCAAAATTAATCCCGAGCAAGCCAAAACCTTTGTCGATGACATGACTGAGCACCTGAAGTCGGAACAGGGAAGTTGGGATACGCAGTTGCAGCGCCAACTGCGGAATATGCTGCAAGATATGGGTGTTCCCCGACAGTCGGAAATGGATGAGTTGCGGGGAAGGCTCGATCGCCTCGAACGTCAGATGCGGGATTTAGAAAACCGTAACTGGCGCTGAGTGCGATCGTCCTGGATCGCTTCGCTGCTATCTTGTGATAAAATTGTCACCCGAAGGCACTTGTGCTCAATAAGGCACTTATCTAGAAAGCAGAAGGTAGAATTACAAACGCTCTAACTTCATACTTTCTTTGGCATTAAAAATTACCTGGCAACTGCCTTTTTTAGGCAGAAAAGTTCAGATAAAATTTTGTAGTTCTTGTTGTAAGAGATGTCTGAGATAATATCTGAGATATCGCCGTTAAAACTATCTGGAGGATTAATTTTGCAAGGAATTCTGGTCAGCTTAGGGGTTATGCTGGTTTGTTTTGTGTTTTTGATAGTCGCTCAAATGAGCGGTTATGTACCTGCAGCAGTTGCCTCCGAAGCGAATAATCCTTTAACCGAGGCTGCGCTTGAAGTGCTCTCAAAGCAGTCTGTGAATGAAGATAGCTTGCTAGTAGCTGATGCTAATTTACCCAAGGAACCAGCTACTATCGCTGGCAATAACATGACTGATAATACTGAGAAAACTGTCACTACAGATTCAGGTTTGAAATATGTTGAATTGAAAGAAGGTGATGGGGCGACTCCAAAAACCGGGCAGACTGTTGTGGTGCACTACACTGGAACTTTGGAGGATGGCACGAAGTTTGATAGTTCGCGCGATCGCAATTCTCCATTTCAGTTCAAAATTGGTGTAGGCCAAGTAATTAAGGGTTGGGATGAAGGTGTCGGTACGATGAAAGTTGGAGAACGCCGCAAGTTGATTATTCCCCCCGAACTCGGTTATGGTGCTCGCGGTGCGGGCGGGGTGATTCCTCCTAATGCTACGCTGATTTTTGATGTGGAATTATTAAAAATAGCTGGCTAGGTAGCTCAACTTAACTGAGTGCAAAACTTTGACAGTGTTTAGAAACCCGGTTTTTTTATTAAGAAACCGGGTTTTTGTGTAAGTCTGGGTTCATTTAAGTAAATCGACCTAATTCAACGTAAAATACGGCTCGCGAAAAAGCTTGCTGCGTGTTCCTTCTTCCTGATGACGTTGGACCCAAAGATCGGGAGGGACAGCACTAATAACTAATAACTAATAACTAATAACTAATAACTAATAACTAATAACTAATAACTAATAACTAATAACTAATAACTAATAACTAATAACTAATAACTAATAACTAATAACTAATAACTAATAACTAATGACTAATGACTAATGACTAATGACTTCTTAAGATCGCTTTGGAGATGCTAGATTGCGAAAAGAGGTAAATTGGGCATCGAATAAAAGTTTGATGATGCCTGTGGGGCCGTTTCGGTGTTTGGTAATGATGACTTCGGCAATTCCGCGATCGGGCGAATCGGGGTTATAGTATTCATCGCGGTACAACATAATTACTAAGTCGGCGTCCTGCTCGATCGAGTTGTGAACTATGATGTCATTAGCGACAAAATTATGCAGTGCAGGCACTGTTAAATCGTAAACCTCAGCTTCACCATCAACTTCTATTGAAGCGATTTCATCCCAGTAAATATCGCTTTTAGATAAGAGCGTAAGTTTATCAGATTTAACAATTGTAGCTAATCTGAATGCTCGTTCCCGACCAAGGTTGTGTTTGTAAAGGGTTGTACCACAATATAAGTTGCCTAGCTGTGCTTGCATCTGGCGTGTAGTTAAACCAAATTGCTGCATAGCAGGAACAGCATACATTTTCCACACATCACGCGGTATGACATCTCTATTAGTATTGCTAGAACGAATTTCAATGTATTCTGCAATTTCTATTAGAGCTTGCTGTTTGTAGTTACCTACTGCACCAATCAAATGAATAAACTTATCTAAATCAGGTCTTCCTGTTACCCAAACTTGATGTTTATCTCGCCCTTTCCCTGGCTGGGGGCTTAAAAATAAGCGGGCATTTATACCAAGTCTGAGTAAGAGTGACTGAACATCTCTTGCCAATTTTTCACTACTGGAAGCATAGTAAACACTAGGGTAATGACATTTACCTCTACCTGTTTTTATGCAACCATCAGTACACCAAAGATGGCGTAAAAATAAAGATATTGCTTCTTGAGGCTGCTCAAATATTTGATTGGGGACAAACTTCTGGTGAGAACGCAGACCAAAAACACCTAAAGCATCTAGCCATTCAGTTACAGGATTCCTCACATTATGTGTCAGATGATAGGCGGCAGGAAGATAAACTTGATACCAATCACGTTCTTTACAAATACGAGGTATGATTCGCTCTCCAAAGACTTCTATTGCAAGATTTGCAACAGTATTGGCTAAATCTTCCTCTCTAGTAGTGTATTGAATAACGTGTCTAGGTAGAGTACATCCGTCTCCAATCATGTGTCCTAGCAAGGCTATTTCGGCATTGTCCATCGATTGAATGAAGGAACTTGATACGTATCTAGGTAGGGCAATGCGATCGCCTATTTTTAACTCGTCCAATCGTCGCCAGCCGTGAATGGTTAAGAACTTATGATTGCCAGTGGCTCTAATTGCCCGTCCCAAACGAGTTTGCATTCGTAGTACAGGCTTAACACCTGTAGCAAAGGCATTGCTAACAACGGCTTTTTCTAACTGCATGGTGGCTTCATTGAGCGCCAAAACTGTGAAGCCAGATTGTCCTACTAATTCACGAATTGGTACGCGCACACCAGTATCTGCTAGCATTACCAAACTATCACCTGTTAAGCAGCCACTTTCGCGCAAATCAGACATCATCGGCCGCTTGTTTGTCCTCGCTTCCACACTGCGACTCAACTGAGACAAAGCAATAATCGGCACGTTGAGTTCGCGGGCTAAACCTTTGAGACTTCTAGTAATTCGAGATAATTCTTGCACGCGGTTGTCGCTGCTACCTTCCATTAATTGCAGGTAATCTAGCAAGATCAATCCTAGAGCTCCGCCTTGTTCGGCTTGGAGGCGGCGGGCTTTCGATCGAATCTCCATCACGGTAATATTGGGAGTATCGTCAATAAACAATGGCAGTTCTGATAAGTTGCCAATGGCTGTACTGATTGGTTCCCATTCGTTTTGACTGATTCTGCCCGATCGCAAACGGTTACTTTCTATTTTGGCTTCACTGGACAAGATACGCTGAACTAGCTGTTCTTTCGACATTTCCAAGCTGAAAATGGCAACAGGCAATTTCTGCTGTGCGGCGGCGATGTAGTTGGCGATGTTGGTACAAAAGGCCGTTTTGCCCATTGCCGGCCTAGCCGCAACGATGATTAAATCCGATCGCTGAAAGCCGCCTGTCATGGCATCTAAATCGTAAAAACCGCAGGGAATACCGGGAAGCGTGAGGCCTTCATTGCGATTTTCTAATTCTTGAAATGTTTGGTTTAGTGTTTCGCCGATCGATACTAAATCTTGTTGCGGGCGGTCTTGAGTGATGCCAAAAACTTCTTGTTCGGCGCGGTCTAATACTGTTTCTAGCGGTGCTGCTGTCTCGTAACCTAATTGTACTATGTTGTTGCCAGCTTCGATCAATCGGCGGCGCTGATATTTGTCTTCAACTAGGGCTGCATATTGGTCGATGTTGACTGCTGAAACTGTGCGATCGACTAATTGTGCTAATTTAGTTAATCCTCCGACTTGTTCTAACTGGTTGCGATCGGTCAGCCAAGTTGTCACCGTCATTAAATCTGTCGGTTGACCTTGCAAAAATAGCCCTAATGCCGATCGATAAATGACTTGATGAGCGGTGATGGCAAAAAACTCCGGCCGCAGAAGTTCGGCAATTCGGGAAATCGCTTCGGGGTCAATTAAGATCCCGCCTAAAATTGCTTCTTCTGCCTCTATATTTGTCGGCATCAAATCGCTCATCAGTCAATAGTCCTCAGTCATTGGTCATTAGTCATTAGTCATCAGTCATTAGTCATTAGTTCAGTCCTGGACGCACCAACTTTATCTGTAATTCCTACAAGTAGCGCATTAAACCATTTTTTGCGTAAATCCTATAGTTATTAGTTGCCAGTGATTATTCCTCAGTTTTAAATCTGCAAGTTAGCAGTCCTCAGTCCTTAGTTAGCAGTCCTCAGTCCTTAGTTAGCGTTACTCACTTCTTAGCTAATGACTAATGGCTGATGACTGATGACTGATGACCAATGACAGAGGACTATTGACTAATGACTGATGACTAATGACTAATGACTGCCAACTGACAACTTTTAATTACATCGGGACAACTTGAATATTAACTTCGGCGGTAACTTCGGCGTGAAGTTTGATTTCAGCTTTGTATGTACCAGTTTCGCGAATTTCGGGTAGGGTGATGCCGCGCCGATCGACTTCTTGACTGGTAGAGTTGAAAATCAGTTCTGCTACTTCTTGGTTGGTGACAGTACCAAAAATCGCGTCTCCTTCGCCGACTTGCTTCGAGACGATGAAAGGCCCGGCTGATTCCAGGGCGGTTTTGCGGACTTCAGCTTGCTGCTTGAGTTCTAACTGGCGCAGTCTTTCTTCTTCACGGCGGCGCTCTGCTTGCTTGAGAATGCCCGGAGTGGCTCTAAATCCCATTCTTTGGGGTACTAGGTAGTTGCGGGCGTAGCCTGGGGCTACTTCTACTACGTCGCCAGCTTTGCCGAGTTTGCTGACATCTTTGTTTAATACTAATTGGACGCGCTTGGCCATGATCGTTGATTGTGGGGTTTTAATTGCAACTTTCTATAATAGCGAAGTTTGAAGGGCGATCGCAAGGAAGAAGGAAGAAGTCATTAGTCATTAGTCATTAGTCAGTAGGGGCGGTGGATGGTGCGGACCCGCCCTCTTAGGAGTCATTAGTCATTAGTCCAACGTCATGTTTTGCTGTCCCCCCCGAGATTTCCGTCCAACGTCATCAGGAAGAGGGATGAGATATTATTTTTGGTGGGTTCATCCGTCTCAAGCGAAGGTGGTGAAGGCATTGGAGAGGACTGAAGTCCTCACTACGAACCTATTTTGTGGGTTTTACGATCGCCCATCAATCGCCCTACAGCGGCCAATAACTCGCTCGGATCGATCGGCTTAGATAAGTGTTCGTCAAATCCGGCTTGCAAAATTTGGCGCTTATTGCCTTCTCCAGCATAGGCCGTTAGGGCGATCGCCACCAACCGCCGATACTCCGGCGCAAGCTGAGTGCGGATGTGGCGGATCAGCATAAATCCGTCCATGTCGGGCATTCCGATGTCGCTGACGAGCAAATCCGGTGCAGTTTGGGCGATCGACTCCAGCGCCTCAACAGCAGCAGACACCGCAATCACCTGTGCACCTGCAGAGTCCAGCACGAAGGCGACAAAATCTCGCGAGTCAGGCTCATCATCTACTACCAAAATTTTCAATCCAGCGAGCCCAAAAGATGAAATATCCCGGCTCGCAGGCGCATTGACGGCTGCCTCCTCCCGCGCTCTAGAACCATCATTTAATAGCGGTAATCTCACCGTAAACGTCGCTCCTAGACCTTCTCCGGCGCTTTCTGCAAACACCGTACCGCCGTGAAGTTCGATCAGTTGGCGGACGATCGCCAATCCCAATCCCAAGCCCCCAAATTTGCGCGTAGTCGCGCCATCTTCTTGTCGGAAATGCTCGAAAACATAGGGCAAAAAATCGGGAATAATACCTTTGCCCGTGTCTGTCACTTGAATTTGAATTTGATTGTCGATTTGCGTCAATCTCACTTCAATTCCACCGCCTTCTGGCGTAAATTTTACCGCATTCGATAACAAATTCCAGACAACTTGCTGCAAGCGACTCGGATCTCCGACCACTTGCCCGACATCTGGATTTAAGATTGTTTGAATTGTAATTTTTTTGGCTTCTGCTGCTAAATGCACGGTTTCCAAAGCAGATAAAATAATGGTTGCAACATTTACCGGAGCGACATTCAATGTGAGTTTTCCTCGCAGAATCCGAGACACATCAAGCAAGTCTTCGATTAATTGCGATTGCAGTCTGGCGTTGCGCTCGATCGTCTCGTAGGCTTTGGCGGTTTTAGCAGCGCTCAGCTTGCCGCCAATCAGCAGTTGCGACCAGCCTAAAATCGGATTCAAGGGCGATCGCAACTCGTGAGAAAGCACCGCCAAAAACTCGTCTTTAATCCGGTTAGCTCGCTCGGCTTCGGCGCGGGCAGTTTGTTCCAATTGGAGAATTACATCGCGCTCAGTTTCCACTTGTTTGCGCTCTGTAATGTCGATCGCAGAGCCGATAAAACCCTCAAATTGTCCGCTGTCAGTAAATCTGGGAGCAGCCGCATCCAGCGCCCAAGAATATCGACCGTCCGGGCGTGCCAGACGAAATTCTACGCGGTAAGCTTCCTGGCGTTCGTTGGCATTCAAAAATGCGTTTTTGGCTTGTTCTCGGTCTTCTGGATGCACTGCGTTTACCCAACCAAAACCCAAACCTGTTTCCTGAGTTTGACCGGTGAATTCATACCAGTTGTCGCTCAAAAAAGTGCAGTAGCCTGTGGAATCTGTTACCCACACCATAAAGGGAGAGTTGTTCGCCATATTGCGGAATCGTGTTTCGCTTTCTTGCAGCGCTGCTTGTACTTGTTTGCGTTCTGTGATATCCCGACAGACAATCACTCCGCCTTTGATTTTGCTGCTAGCATCAACAACCGGATAACCGCTGATACTGATCCAGCGACTTTCGCCATCTTGGCGGTCGATAAATACTTCTACATCATTGACATATTCGCCTTTGATTGCTCTGACTAGGGGTAGTTCATCGTTGGGAAATAAAGTTTTTTGGTCTGGCAAAAATACTCCGTAGGTGCTCGACCATTCCTCCCAGGATTTTTCATTCGATAGCTCACCGAACATCCCCACGGCGGCTCGGTTAAACAGCACAAACTCTCCTTGTTGGTTGGCAAGAATTAAACCGTCACCAATGCTGTCAATAATTACTTGCAATAACTTTGTTTGTTCTTGCAGCTCGACTTCTGCTCGTTTGCGATTTGTGATGTCGTTGGAGATGCCGATCAAGCCGATGACTTCTCCGGCTTCGTTGCGATAGGGAGCTTTTGTTCCCAGAAATGTCCGAATGCCGTCGGGAGATTCTTCGACAACTTCTGTTTTGCCGGATTCCATGATGCGCCGATCGTTTTCGCTGACTTCTGCTCCCAGTTCAGCTATTGGATATAAATCGCGATCGCGCCAGCCAATTACTTCATTAGCAGTTTTTCCCAGCGCCTCTAGGGTAGCTGGATTGGCATAAATAATCCGTCCTTCTCGATCTTTGACAAAAATTGGTGTGGGCGCTGACTCGTTAATTACGTTCAAAATCGCATTTTTTTGTCGCAGTTCTTCTTCTGTACGTTTGCGATCGGTAATATCGCTCCAATAAGCCGTCAATCCGTTTGCGGCTGGATAGGCGCTGACTTCTACATACACTTGAAGTGAAGGCGAAAATTCTTCAAACTTGACAGAAACTTGCTCGTTAACAACTCGATGAAATTCTTGATATACTCTCGAATTGGATTCTTTCTCGGCGGGGAACATCTCCCAGATCGATCGACCTAGCAAGTCGTTTCTCGATCGCGCCAGCAATTTTTCAGCAGTAGCATTAACGTAGGTATAGCGCCATTGCGAATCGATCGCGATAAAAGCATCGGTAATACTTTCGATAATATTGCTGACTTGCTGTTTGGCCTCGGCGAGGGCGAGTTCAGCGTTTTTGCGATCGGTAATTACTTCAGAAAACACTATCAGCCCGCCAATCTCACCGCTGTTTGTGCGCCACGGGTGAATTTCCCAGCGCACCCAGTCCATCGAGCCATCAGCGCGGGGAAACGGTTCTTCTGGACAGATTTCGACTGCTCCCGCCAGACAGCGCTGGTGGATTTGTTTCCAACGATCGGGCAAATCCGGCAAGATGTCGTAATGCGATCGGCCGATAATGTTTTGAGTACCGAGTCCATAATTAGCCAGCCAGCGATCGCTCACCAGCATATACTGCATCTGGCGGTCAAACATCGCCACCCCCACAGGCGAATGTTTGACAAACAGTCGCAACTTGCTGTAGTGTTCGCGCAGAAGATTTTCCGCCTGTTTGCGATCGGTGATTTCTTTGAAAAGTATGCCGACTTTGCGACTGTGCGGCTCAGGAGTGCGGAACGCCGAAACCTCAAACCAGCGGTTCATCACTTCCGAGCCGTGTTCAAAGCGCACTGGTTCCCCTGTGAGCGCGACTTTACCGTACATCTCAAACCAATGATTTTCGAGCCCTGGAATGAGTTCTCGCGCGGTTTTCCCCACAGCCTCTACGAGTCCAGTTTGTTTCTCGAAGGCGGGATTGACTTCCAAAAAGCGGTAGTCGATCGGCTTTTCGTTTTCGTCAAACAGCATTTCGATGACGCAAAAGCCTTCGTCTAGGGAGTCAAACAAAGTGCGGTAGCGTTCCTCGGAGCGGCGCAAAGCAGCAACAGCTCGTTTGCGCTCGCTAATATCCACAAACGCTCCCACACAGCCGCGAACTGCCCCCTCCGCGTCAAATAACGGCACCGCATTCACCAACCAATCTAATGCCACCCCGTCCGATCGCACCGTTTGAATTTCCACATCCCGCACTTCGGCACCCGAAGCCACAGCCCGCTGCATGGGGAGTTCTTCTGGCGGGATTTCTACTCCGTTGCTGAGTTGTCTGAAGGGAAGGATTTCGGCTTGCTCTCCGGTTGCAGAAACATTGGTATCCGGCGGTACTGCGAGCATCGACTCAGCAAACCTGTTAGCGCCAATTACTTTACATTCTCGGTCGCTGGCGATCGTAATGCCAATAGGTACAGCATCAAGAATTGATTGCAGTTCGTCAACTCGTCGCTCTAGTTCCTGGTTGAGCCGTTGAATTTCTTTTTTGCTAGCTTGGCGATCGGTAATTTCTAGCACCGTTCCATTCACGCCCAGCAAGCGATCGTCCTGGACTAGCGGATAGAGACTCAACAGCCAAGCCCGATCGACTCCCGGCTGTGCTGAGTTTTTTCCAATAACTTCGAGCTGCGCGATCGGAATTTTAGTTTGAATAACTTGTCTGTAAAGCGGCTCTAAATCATCTGCCATTTCTGGCAAGATTTCGCGCAATGTTTTGCCGATGTGGGCGGCGGCTGGAATTCCGTTAATTTCTGCTAGCCGATCGTTGAGCCGGACAAACCGCAACTCGGTATCGATAAAGCAAAGTCCGATCGGCGCGCTAGCATAAATCGCCTCAATTTCTGCAAGTTGTTGCCGCGCCGTTTGGGCTTGTTTAACAAAAGCAGCCCTCGCCGCTTTCTGCTCGGTGACATCTTGAAAATAAACGGCAATTCCCGAGGCGATCGGATAAGCTCGTACTGCATACCAAGCGTTGAACGGCTCATAAAAAGATTCAAAACTAACCGTAACTTGCTCTCTGGCGCAGCGACGGTATTCGAGATCGAACAAACTACCCGCAGAGCCTGGAAATTCTTCCCAAAGGTTGCGGCCGATCAGCTCTTGCGGGAGTCGATTCAGCCACTGCGCCGCTTGAGAATTGAGGTAGGTAAATCGCCAGTCTCGATCCAAAGCAAAGAAGCCGTCGGAAATACTTTCGAGGGTGTCTGACAGTTGCGGTGCAAGGGTGTCAGATACGACTTCCGGTTGAGGTTGAGCAATTTCGCTGAAGGTTGTAACTACTGCGTAGGGAGTCGATCGATCTCCCTGAAATAAAGGTTGAGAATTGAGATTCAACCAAATCAATTCTCCCGGAGGTTGATAAAAGCCCACAATCACATTTGAGCTTGGCTGCCCGGTTGAGAGCGCCACCATCGGCGGGTGCATCTCGCCGGGAAAATCCGAGCCATCTTCACGCACAGTACGCCCCAGACTGTTGAGCGAACAGCAGCCCAGCATCTGTGCTGCTGTCATCCCCAACAGTTTCTCGGCGATCGGATTGCACCCCTGAATGCTGCCGTCTGCCAATTGCAGAAACATCCCTACATCTGCAGTAGGCTCCGGCGCGCCCGGGTAAAGCGCGTTGTTAGAATGCGTTGAAACACAGGGGTCGATGTGCTGTTGGGGTTCAGTATTGCCTAGATTTTTCATCGATTTCTAACAACGGTTTGAGTTTTGGCTAAGCCTATGGCGATCGTTAAATAATTATACGGAAATCATTCTGAGGAAGTTTTACTTTAAACAGGGTTACAATTCAAACTTAAGAGGGATGTCGATCGTCCTGCGGGAATGTTGATATCGCGACAATTTATTGTATCGCACAGTCCTTGAGCTTAACCAGTTGCCACCACAGAGCAAAGGCCAGAGGCAGTTTTCTGGCTGTTTCAAAGGAGCAGTCTGCCCGATCGGTTTTCTTGGTGGCTGCATATTATCAACGGCTGTGGCTCGTTACAAACATTTGATGTGATGCAGGTATGTAAGGCTGACGTTGCTATTGTCAAAATCGGTCTTTCATCCCGCGCAATCGAGCGAAAGTTTGCTCTGGATCGCGGCTGTTGGTGACTGATTGCAGGTTGGGGCAATCCCAGCGCAAAAATGGGTTGGTCTTTTTCTCGATGCCGATCGAGGATGGTATCGTGGGTTCATTGCGGCTGCGCGCTTCTTTAACTTCGGCTAAGCGCTGCTGCAGATCGGGATTGTCGCCATCTACAGTCAGGGCAAATTGCAAATTTTGCAGCGTGTACTCGTGGGCGCACCAAACTCTGGTATTGTCGGGCAAGTTTCGCAGTTGTTCGAGGGAAGCTCGCATTTGAGCTGGAGTGCCTTCTTTGAGTCGGCCGCAGCCTCCGGCAAATAAAGTGTCGCCGCAGAACAATTCGCCGGTTTCCCCCGGGTTGTTGGCGGGGAAATAGTAGGCTATGTGAGCTTTTGTGTGGCCCGGTAAAAAGAAGATTTCGGCGGTTCTGCCGGCAAATTCTACTCGATCGCCCGCTTGCAAAAACACTTGCTGTCCGGGAATTCTGCCTCTGTCTTGTGCGCCGCCGTAAACTTTAATTTGCCGATCGCGATCGATCAGTTGCTGGTTGCCGCCTATGTGGTCGTTGTGGTGGTGCGTGTTGAAAATTGCTGTTAATTCGGCTCCGAGCCCTCGCAGTTGCTGCAAGACCGGTTCTGCTCGGGCTGGATCGACGACTGCTGCTGTCTGGCGATTCGGATCGTGCAGCAAGAAAATGTAGTTGTCCGAAAGTACCGGAATTCGATAGACTTGCACGAAAATACCTCTCTCGACAAATTATTATACGATAGAATTGTGGCGATCGCACTTGCGAAGGCTGAATGCAGAATCACCAATGGAATAAGCTGTATAGCACTTATCAGAAAGATGAGGTATACCATATGCCCGATGCTTTTAGGCCCGACAGTACCTCATACCAGAGCACAGAAAGGCTGTATCTACTCCGCGCATCTATCTTTGGGAGCAGAACTTTGATACATTGTTTCTGCTGTCGGACAAATCAATTTACGATTTGACCTGCATTATTTGCGAGTCAACAACTGCCATCGGCTTTAGATATTCTGACATAAAGGCGATCGAATAAATGCGAACATCTCAAAACAAATCGAACTTGACAATTTCTCAAATGGTCGATCGGATTGTAGCATCTGGCAAAATCGCTCGCCGGGAACATTTAGTTTTGACTTCTACTATTCTATCTGACGATAAAATTTCTGAAGAGGAGCGGCATCAAATCAATCGAATATTTGATTATATCCAAATTGGTCGCGTTAAGTTTATAGATTAAATTTTTCCGTTGACTGTTGACTGTTGACTGTTGACTGTTGACTGTTGACTGTTAGCTGTTAACTGTTGACTGTTAGCTGTTAACTGTTGACTGTTAGCTGTTAACTGTTGACTGTTGCAGTAGTTAAGACCGATCCCCCCTTAGCTTGCCCCCTACTCCCCCTTAAAAAGGGGGGAACAAGAGAATTCTCAAAGTCCTTAAAAATGGGTAACAAGAGAATTCTCAAAGTCCTTAAAAATGGGTAACAAGAGAATTTTCAAAGTCCCCCTTCTTAAGGCTAGGGGGATCTCCGGGGGAATAAATAGGCTTAACAAAACCCTAGAAAAATACGGCGTTGCTGAATGAAAGATGGGTCTGTAGGGGTAAAGCCCCCGTGCTTACCCCGTCGGCGGTGGGGGCAACCACGGGCCAAGAGCCCCTACAGATTTCATCTCCCAATTCAGCAACGCCAAAAATACAATCGACTATCCCAGCTACAAACAACAAAGCAGAATAAAATGAGTACAAAAAAACCAACAATCTTGGTAACTGGCGGAGCAGGATATATTGGCTCTCACGCAGTATTAGCATTGAAAAACGCCGGTTACGGTGTGATAATTTTGGATAATTTAGTTTACGGCCACCAAGATTTAGTAGATCGGGTTTTGCAAGTAAAGTTAGTAGTTGGCGATACGAGCGATCGCGCTTTGCTCGACAACCTGTTTGCTACTCACGAAATTGCAGCAGTAATGCACTTTTCAGCTTACGCTTACGTGGGCGAATCTGTTACCGATCCAGCTAAATATTACCGCAACAACCTCATCGGCACTATCACACTTTTGGAAGCGATGATGGCTGCTGGAGTGAACAAATTTGTGTTTTCTTCTACTTGCGCGACTTACGGCGTGCCGCAGAAAATTCCGATCGCCGAAGAACACCCGCAAAATCCGATAAATCCCTACGGCGCTACCAAGTTAATGGTAGAACGGATTTTGTCTGATTTTGATGCTGCGTACAATTTTAAATCTGTTTGTTTCCGCTATTTTAACGCGGCTGGGGCAGATCCGAACGGGTTGTTAGGAGAAGATCACAATCCAGAAACTCACCTAATTCCGTTGGTGTTGATGGCGGCTTTGGGCAAGCGGGATTCGATCGCAATTTTTGGCACAAATTACGATACTCCAGACGGTACTTGCATTCGCGATTACATTCATGTTAACGATTTGGCATCAGCTCACATTTTGGGATTGGAATATTTGTTAAATGACGGCAAATCTGATTTCTTTAATTTGGGAAATGGCGGCGGATTTTCGGTAAAAGAGGTGATAGAAACGGCTCGCAAAGTGACGGGAAAAGAGATTAAAGCGGTTGAGTGCGATCGCCGTCCGGGAGACCCCGCAGCCTTAGTTGGTAGCAGCGAGAAAGCGATCGAAACTTTGGGTTGGTCTCCGAAATATCCCGATATTAAGGATATTTTAACTCACGCTTGGCAGTGGCATCAAAAACGACACTTTACTTAGTATTTAGGGTGCTGACTGCCAGAGAAAATATTGGATTGATGGGTTTACCGCAGATTTTAAGCGGATACACACAGATGGACGCAGATAATTAAATAATTGAAAGTGAATTAGTGCCAGATGTCTAGTGGATGCTCCAAACCATATTTGATGATATGACTTATACCAATTTCATAAAGTAGCGCTAGATATTACCCCCCCAACCCCCCCTTATTAAGGGGGGGCTAAGAGTTCATATGTAGCACATCTTTAGAAAAATGGTATTACCTGCAGAAAACTCCCATCAGCGTGCTGGTGGAATTACCCAGCTTGAATTATATATATGAAGTTTGCCCGATCGCTCCGAAAAGCAATTCTGTTATTTCTGATATCCTGTCTGCTATCCGTTGCAATTTTTCCCGCAGTTGCTCAGATTCAGTCACCGCCTGCAGTACAGCTTGTCCGACAAGCTCGCACTCTGTGGGAAGAAAAACGTTTTTCCGAAGCTGTACCGCTGTTGCAACAAGCGGCGCTACAGTTTGAGGAAACAGGCGAAAATCTCGATCTCGCCGCCTCCTTGAGCAATTTAGCTGCAACCTACGGGCAGTTGACGCTTTGGGAACAAGCAGAACAAACTGTGAATTCGAGTTTGGCGGCGGTGCAAACCGAACCCAAAACTGCCGAACAGCAGCGGATTTTGGCGGAAATTCTCAACATTCAAGCACAGTTGCAGCTCGAACGGGGACAGACTCAAAATGCGATCGATAACTTGCAGTTAAGCGCTAAAATTTTCGAGCAAATCGATCGCAAAAACCAACTTTCTCAAGTTCAACTCAATCTAAGTCGGGCTTGGGAAACTCTCGGACTTTACCCGAAAGCTTGCAAAATTCTGTTAGCTTCCTTGATGCTGGAAAACCAAACTTGCGAGGTTTCGACAGCAGGTTTGGCAAGTTTAAAAAATCAGCCTGTTTCTGCAGATACAGTCCGGGCAAGTAACGCTTTAGGGCGGGTGCTGCGGGTTTTGGGACAACTGGAAAGCTCCCAAAATTTGCTATTAGAGGCACTGGCTGCAGCCCAAAAATTAGGTGTAAAACAAGATGAAGCGGCAATTTATCTCAATCTGGGGAATACGGCGCGGGCTAGAAGCAATAAACCGGGTTTGAGCGCCCGACAGCAGGCTGAGTTGGAAGCCTCAGCTCTAGAATATTACGATCGCTCGGCGACAATCTCCGACGCTTTGCCCCTACAAATTCAGGCGCAGTTGAACCAATTGAGTCTGTTGGTCGATCGCAAAAACTGGTCGGAAGCAGAGGTTTTATGGCGTTCCATCCAACCTCAAACCGCTCAATTGGGGTCGAATCGCGCGGGACTTTACGCTCAAATCAACCTAGCTCAAAGCTTGATGAAATTAGCTCAGTCGCCTGCAAAAACTTTGAGTTTAACCGACATTGACAAAATGCTCGAACGCTCAGCAGCACCGGCAAACAGTTTGGGCGACAAACGCATACAAGCTTACATTCTGGCAGCTAGGGGCAAACTTTTGGAACTGCAGCAGCAGCACCAGCAGGCGGAAACTTTGACAAATCAGGCTTTGAGTTTGGCACCGGCGTTTCAATTTCCTGATATTGCCTATCAATTATTGTGGCAGCTAGGGCGGATTCGGAAAGCTCAGGGAAATACAGAAGGGGCGATCGTTCAATATACTCAAGCTGTAAATATACTGTCTTCTCTGCGGGGCGATTTGGTAACAGTTAATCCCGAAGTGCAATTTTCGTTTCGGGAAAGTGCCGAACCGGTTTATCGGGAATTAGTCGGGCTGCTTTTGGCAGAGAAATCTCCGAGTCAAGCTAAATTGAAACTGGCGCGCCAAACGGTGGAATCTTTGCAGTTGGCGGAATTGGATAACTTTTTTCGGGATGCTTGCGCTGATGCTAAACCACAGTCGATCGAGCAAATCGATCCGGCGGCGGCGGTGATTTATCCAATTATTTTGAGCGATCGTTTGGAGGTAATTTTATCAATTCCCGGCAAACCCCTGCGCCGCTACACTACCAATAAGTCTCAAGCCGAGTTAGAAACAGCCTTCAGACTAGCCAAAAATACGATCAGGCCTTCTGCTTTTCCCCGCGACAGGTTGCCCGCCGTCCAACAGGTTTACGACTGGTTAATTCGCCCCGCAGAGGCTGATTTGACTGCCAGCGGAATTAAAACCCTGGTATTTGTGCTCGACGGTTACTTGCGAAATCTGCCGATGGCGGTGCTCCACGACGGCGAACAGTTTTTGCTAGAAAAGTACAGTATTGCTTTAGCGCCGGGGCTGCAACTGCTGACACCCAAACCTCTGAGGGAAGTTAAGTTGAGAGTGCTCGCCGCTGCCCTCTCAGAAGCGCGTCAAGGCTTCTCGGCTTTGCCGGGGGTGAAACGAGAAATTCAAGAAATTTCAGCTCAGATGCCCGCTACTGACCTGTTGAATGAAGATTTTGTCAGCGGGCGGTTGCGCGATAAAATTAAGTCTTTGTCTTACCCGATCGTCCATTTGGCAACTCACGGTCAGTTTAGCTCGAATGCGGCGGATACTTTTATTGTGACTTGGGATGAGAAGGTGAATGTCAAGGAGTTCGATCGGCTGCTGCGATCGCGCGGTGGAGGTAACCAACAGCCGATCGAGCTTTTGGTGTTGAGTGCTTGCGAAACTGCTTCGGGCGATAACCGCGCGGCTTTGGGTTTGGCCGGGGCGGCAATTCGATCGGGTGCCCGCAGCACAGTCGCCACGCTGTGGCAAGTCAACGACGAATCTACTGCTATCTTTATGACTGAGTTTTACCGACAACTTGCTGCTTCTAAAGCCAGCAAAGTTGAAGCCCTCCGCAACGCTCAATTAGCCTTGTTGGAAAACCGAGAGTATCAAAATCCCTATTTTTGGGCACCTTTCGTGCTGGTGGGGAATTGGCAATAATCTAAGATGGGCATGGGGCATGGGGCCGAAGGGCTCTAGCGTTGCGGAGGGATGGGGCCGAAGGGCTCTAGCGT
>NZ_JADEXD010000312.1 GCF_015207285.1 Tychonema sp. LEGE 07203
GAGACAGGGCATGGGGCATGGGGCCAAACAGGGCCCAGCGAAGCGGAGGGATGGGGCATGGGGGCATAGTACAGAGAAACCGGGTTTCTTGAATAGAATTAGTTTATAGGCTAGAACTGTAAAGAAACCCGGTTTCTGGGTGTACTTCATAAACCTGGAATACGCTGTAAGCTGTTGCGGCATTTAAACTGTACGTCAAAAAACAATCTTCACAATGAGTGGGGTGGGAAGGAGAGCGAGCCCTGAATATGCAATGTTTATTTGCGCGACAGCTTATGATATTAAAAATCTCAAATCTAAAATCTCAAATGGCATTACCTCCAGGCAGTTTAGGTTTACCGCTAATTGGCGATACTCTCAACTTTTTGAAAGATTCTCAGTTTGCAAAAAAACGCCACCAACAGTACGGGCCAATTTTCAAAACCAGCATCCTCGGACAACCTACCGTGTTTGTGTGCGGCCAGGAAGCGAATTTGTTTGTTTTAAGCCATGAAAACCAGTATTTTGTTGTGAGTTGGCCTCCCAGCACCAAAGCGCTGTTAGGGCCGCTTTCCTTGGCGCTGCAAACGGGTTCGGAACACCAAAATCGACGCAAGCTGCTGTATCAAGCATTTCAACCGCGAGCTCTGGCGGGCTACATCGGCGGGATGGAAGATATTACGGGGCGCTACTTGCAAAGGTGGACGCAAATGAGCGAGTTTGCGTGGTATCCCGAACTGAGAAATTATACTTTTGATGTTGCAAGCAAGCTGTTAGTTGGGATTGACAATGGTTCGGATACGGCGCTAGGACATTATTTTGAAACTTGGTGCGAGGGATTGTTTTCTATTCCTTTAGATGTGCCTTGGACGAAGTTTGGGAAGGCGAAAAAATGCCGGGATTTGCTGTTAGCAGAACTCGAAAATATTATTCGCGATCGACAGCAAGCAGCTCCCGGCGGAAGTGATGCTTTGGGTTTGCTGATTTGTGCTCGCGATGATGAGGGGAATTCTCTGAGTTTGGAGGAGTTGAAAGATCAAGTGCTGCTGCTGTTGTTTGCGGGACACGAAACTCTGACTTCGGCGATCGCCTCTTTTTGTCTTCTCGTGGCTCAAAACCCCGATGTAATGGCAAAAATTCGCGCCGAACAACAGCAGTTTCGGGCCGATGAACCTCTGACATTGGAACAGCTCAAACAAATGACTTATTTAGAGCAGGTGATGCGAGAAGTGCTGCGGTTGGTGCCGCCGGTGGGAGGCGGTTTTCGGCAGGTAATTAAGGCGTGCTCGTTCGGCGGCTACGAAATTCCCAAGGGTTGGAGCGTTTTGTATGAAATTAATCAGACGCATCAGGATAGCGCAGTTTATCCCGAACCCGATCGCTTCGATCCCGATCGATTTACGGGCGATCGATCGACAAATGCCAAACCTTTTAGTTACGTGCCCTTCGGCGGCGGTTTGCGGGAATGTTTGGGCAAAGAGTTCGCCCGGTTAGAGATGAAATTGTTTGCGGCCAAGATTGTTCGGGAGTTTGAATGGGAGTTGTTACCAGATCAAGATTTGAATTTAATCCGAGTACCGACTCCGCACCCGCGCGACGGTTTGCGAGTGAAATTTCGGGGGAACTATTTTTAAGAACAGGCAAGATGCCTGTTCCACAATAGGTAAATTTTGTTGTGGGGTGGGCTTCTAGCCCGCCCTGAAAGCTTTATTATTGATAATGGTGCAAGAGTTCAGTCTCAATCAACATCCAACTGCATCGGCCCCAAATACTTAGTCAAATAAGGTGAAAACACCTCATAAATCAGCGTCAGCGGCTTACCGTGATGCCAAAACAAATAGTGTCGCCCCCAAAAAGGCCCCGACTGTTCAAAAGCCGACTCTAAAACCGCCGAATCACCGAGATAAATGCCTTGCACGTCGCGATACAATTCTGTCCGCAGCCGCGCTAAACTTGCCCAGATTGGCAAAGATTTATTTTGTAAATATTCATCTACGTGACTCGCTTCCCACCAAGAAGTTGCATAGGCGAGGCGCTGTCCAGAAGCAGTCCGCAGCCACACTTGGCGGCGCAGGCGCGGCCCGGGCACGGCGACAATTTGCTGGGGTGCGCCGTCTGCGCCGTCACCCACTAAGGACATATCGATCACGTCTACTTCTGTGGGTTCCCCTGTCAGCAGTTGCAGGTGACGGGTGGGGGAACCGTCGCCCAGGAGCATTATTTGCCATGCCGGCGCTAGCTTAGTGTGGGGTAAACCCCTCTGTACAGCGTCTTCTGCTCCTTCCCACAGGGGGTTTAGAGCGTGCCAGGTTTGGTTGTTTTTGAATGTGAATGTTGCAGTCAAGGGTCTTTACAAAACTTAATTTTTTGTTTATTATAACGCTTCTGCAATCTAAAATCTAAATCTATTTAGAAACGGGCAAGATGCCCGTTCCACAATAAAATTGAGTTGATGTGGAACAGGCATCTTGCCTGTTATTGAATAAAATTGAGTTGATGTGGAACAGGCATCTTGCCTGTTATTGAATAAAATTGAGTTGATGTGGAACAGGCATCTTGCCTGT
>NZ_JADEXD010000121.1 GCF_015207285.1 Tychonema sp. LEGE 07203
GGACGGGCGGGTTGCGGCGCAAGCTCATAGCCCGATCGTCTTCGCGGCGCTCGCCTCTAAGCCACTGCTTGATTGCTGTTTCAATTACTTTGCTCGGATCGTTCGTCAAGTGCTTAATTTGGTCTAGCAGTTCAGGATCGATATTGATGGACAGTTCTACTTTTTCTGATGAACTGTGGGAGGGTGTACTTGACTCGCTCATAGTTAAAAAATCCTAGTTTTAATTCTTCAGTTTCAATTCCTTCTAGGAATTTACGCTTTTTTGTTTTGAAGGAAGTGATATCAAATCCTCTCTTCATCGGAATAGTAAATTCAGGCGTTGACTGTTAACCGTTAACCGTTAACCGTTAACATCATGAGGAGTGCAACCGGAATTGATATGATGCGTTACTCCTAGTAGAGATTCGCAGCGGATCAAAACCTGTATTTTGTACACCCTGACCGTCCCGCTTCCGTCATTTGACCAAATTATCTGGTTGTTGTCAACCGCCAGCTTGTTCTCACCAATATTTTTGAGTTGGCGAGGGCCCGGAAGTAGAGCCACCTGACTGGACTGGATGTGTAAGAGTAGATGTTGGCGATCGGCTTTTCCCCAACCGTTCAACAGCTTTCTGTACAATACAACAAAAGTCAATCTTTTGCCGATAGGTTTTATGACTAACGTTCCTGTATCTCGCATTCGTAATTTTTCGATTATTGCTCACATCGACCACGGAAAATCCACTTTGGCCGATCGCCTGTTGCAGCAAACTGGGACTGTGCAAGCACGGCAGATGAAGCAGCAGTTTTTAGACAATATGGATCTCGAACGCGAACGCGGCATTACAATCAAGCTGCAAGCCGCTCGGATGAATTATACTGCCAAGGACGGTCAGGAGTACGTGCTCAATCTGATCGACACTCCCGGACACGTAGACTTCTCCTACGAGGTTTCGCGATCGCTCGCTGCTTGCGAAGGGGCGCTGCTGGTGGTTGACGCATCTCAAGGTGTGGAAGCACAAACCTTGGCAAATGTCTACCTTGCCTTGGGAAATAATTTGGAAATTATTCCGGTTTTAAATAAAATTGACCTGCCGGGGGCGGAACCGGAACGGGTGAAAGGAGAAATTGAAGAAATTATCGGTCTCGACTGTAGCGGGGCGATTGAGGCTTCTGCTAAGGAAGGAATTGGTATAGATGAGATTTTGGAGGCGATCGTCGAATTGGTGCCGCCGCCGCAGGATACTGTTGATAAACCGCTGAGGGCGCTAATTTTTGACAGTTATTACGACGCTTATCGCGGGGTAATTGTGTATTTCCGGGTGATGGACGGCAGTGTCAAAAAGGGCGATCGGGTTTTGTTGATGGTTTCGGGGAAGGAATATGTCATCGATGAATTGGGCGTGCTTTCACCGACTCAAGTTCAAGTAGACGAACTGCACGCGGGGGAAGTTGGTTATCTGGGTGCGGCAATTAAGGCCGTAGCTGATGCTCGCGTCGGCGATACGATTACTTTGGTCAAGAAGCCTGCACCGGAGCCTTGGCCTGGTTATACGGAGGCTAAGCCGATGGTTTTTTGCGGCTTGTTCCCGATCGATGCTGACCAATTTCCCGACTTGCGGGAAGCTTTGGAAAAACTCGAACTCAACGATGCGGCGCTTTCCTACGAACCGGAAACTTCAAGCGCGATGGGATTTGGTTTTCGCTGCGGTTTCTTGGGTTTGCTGCACATGGAAATTGTGCAGGAAAGACTGGAGAGAGAATACAATTTGGATTTGATTGTTACGGCTCCTTCTGTGGTTTATCAAGTCACAACAATTAAAGGAGAAGTGTTAACAATTGACAATCCCAGCCGCTTGCCAGATCCTCAGTATCGCGAGAAGATTGAGGAACCTTATGTGCGGGTAGAAATGCTGTCGCCGGAAAACTATGTGGGGACGCTGATGGAGTTGTCTCAAAGTCGGCGGGGCATTTTTATGGATATGAAATATCTGAGTCAGGGGCGGACTACGCTGGTTTATGAGTTGCCCTTGGCGGAGGTGGTGACGGACTTTTTCGATCAGATGAAATCGCGATCGCGCGGTTATGCCAGCATGGAGTATCACCTGATCGGTTATCGCGAAAATCCGTTGGTGAAATTGGACATTTTAATTAATGGCGATCCGGTTGATGCTTTGGCGATGATTGTGCACCGAGATAAGGCTTACAATGTGGGCCGCGGTTTGACGGAAAAACTCAAGGAGTTGATTCCGCGCCATCAGTTTAAGGTGCCGATTCAAGCGACTATTGGTGCGAAGGTGATTGCTTCGGAACATATTCCGGCTTTGCGGAAGGATGTGTTGGCGAAGTGTTACGGCGGCGATATTTCGCGGAAGAAGAAGTTGCTGCAAAAGCAGGCGAAGGGTAAGAAGCGGATGAAGTCTGTTGGTACTGTGGATGTGCCGCAGGAGGCTTTTATGGCTGTGCTGAAGCTCGATCGCGATTCGTAGTTTGTGTGAGGAGGGCGATCGCGCGTGCGATCGTCCCGATCGTCTCTCGACACAGTGGCCAGAAACCGGGTTTTGGGAGCAAATCATGGGTTTTCGCGGGTAGAATTGGTAAAAAACCCGGTTTCTTTGGTGTGTGCGATCGGGCTTTTGGGGTTGATGGGCGATCGGGCTTTTGGGGTTGATGGGCGATCGTTTCCGTTTAATTGTGAATTGTATTTAATGAATTTCTGTAGGGCGGGTTCACCAACAATACCTAACAACTACAAACAATTTCAATAAACGCGCCTCCTTCAGGGGGGCGATCGCAATCTACCTCTTGATTGAGATTATTCATCTTTATCCTTCCTTATGGTACGATATAAAAAATAATATTTTAAGGAACCTAGGAGGTGCGAACCTGATGGAAAGAACCTACGAAATTTCTGGGCTAAATGCTACTTTCTCATACCCCATTTGGAAGACAGCAGAAATAGAAGAAACTTTCTTAGAGCTGGCAGAACAATGGCGGCGTGAAACAGGAATGATGTCCTTAGTTACTAAAATGTCAATGCACCCAGCATACCAAAGAATTATCGGTATGGGTCAAGCTGTTGTTCCCCTAATTCTGCGAGAATTAGAGCAAGAACCGGATCATTGGTTTTGGGCATTGCAAGCAATTACAGGTGCTAATCCTGTTGAATCAGAACAGCGCGGGCGGCTCAAACAAATGGCAGAGGCGTGGATACAGTGGGGCAGAGAAAATGGCTATAGATGGCAAGCTGGAACAGTATAAAGAAAATGAATTTCCTCACCTAGCTGCTACGGGGTATCGCATCACTAGCCCAGCAACACGCGCTTACAATTGTTTTGCTTGGGCTGCTGGTGAAGATGACCGTTGGTGGAATCCTCTGGAACCAAACAGTCCCTATTATTGGCCTGATGGTGTTCCTGCAGAGTTAACGATCGCTGCTTTTATTCAAGCTTATCAAACGGTCAGATTTCAACCTTGTGAAAGTTCTGACTTTGAATCGGGTTTTGAGAAGATAGCCATATATGCTACTCCCGACGGGGAACCAACGCACGCGGCTAGACAACTACCGAATGGCAAGTGGACGAGTAAATTGGGTCGATGGGAAGATATTGAACACGAACTAGATGGGTTGACAAGTGAGATGTACGGTTCTGTGAAGCAAATTTTAAAGCGATCTATTTGAGCCAGTAGTTTGATTGTTTTTGCTGTTAAAAAAGGGCGATCGGGCTTTTGGGGTTGATGGGCGATCGCACTTTTGGGGTTGATGGGCGATCGCTCTTTGGGAGATTAAGGGCGATCGCACTTAATTAACAAATAGCCGAAGCAGGCGCAATTTCGCGGAGTGGTATCAGGAATTCTTGTTTTTCTTCGGGGGTGATGTAGCCGCCATTTAGAGCCATTTCCATGAGTTGTTCGACAAATTCCTTTAACTCTGTTATAACTTGAGTTTTATTCAGTTCAAATTGTTGATTTCTGGATTTAAGGGTAAATTGGTTGGGAGATAAATATCCAAATTCTTTGAAATCACAGCTAAGTTTATCATTGGCTAAGGGCTGCAATTCAAGAGTAAGGCACACACTTTCAACAAATTCTATTTTGATGGGTTTGCCTTGGAATAACTCACTCAGTTTTTTGGGTAGTTCATCTTCTAGGAGCATACAGATATCGGGATCTAAAAAAACATTTAGTTTTTCTTCACCGATTTCTATTGAGACTGGGCGATCGCATTCAAAGCAAAATAGTTTCAGCCCTAATTCAAAATGCGAAAGTTCTCCTAATGAGTCATCGGGTGGATCGGCATACTTTTCCGAATTAGGTTCTTCTAGATGGATTGTAAAATTGCTATAGTTATTCATCTTCATAGCTCCTATCTAATGAGGACAGCGTAGCATCATTGAGTACAGGATAAGCAGATTTGAATGTTCCATCTGGTTTCCTTTTAATAAAAGCATGGGTAACATTTTCAATTATTGTTCCATCTGGATAGTGAACTTTCCCAATAGAACGCTTGAAATTTATAATGTAACAACCGGGATATTTAGGTGTCACTTGTTCAGCTTTTACCCAGTCTTGAGCATTTAGCCACTGGCCTTGAGGCTGATTTTTAGATGCCGCCCTGCCTCGAAAATTAAGGGGTTTCAGTTTTGGGCCATGATGGCGATCGATATGATCGTAGGCTTTGATGGATTTTGGATTATGCCACTGAGGCTCTACTCCACTGCCTGTCCAGTCACAACCACTTCCTACTTCAATCGTTTGGTCTATTATATCCTGTTCTATAACTTCTGGAGTGTCTTCAGAAGTATCTGTCCCATTATTCAAAATAAGTGGTTTACTCCTAAATGGTATTTGATTGATGATTATACCATTAACTAATTTTAGGAGGGCGATCGCACTTTTGGGGATTAAGGGCGATCGGGCTTTATGAAAGGTTTATGAGTTAATGCTCTTGCTAACTCTGGCATTTATGTTAGGCGAGAAAAAAGACTGGGGGCGCAGTTTCCCACACGCACCGGCACTCCCTTACTCATACCTCGCCCTGTCCATAAATCAGAGTGATACCAACTTGGAAGGTGTCCTTGAGGAGCATTTATATCAAAAGTCAGTGAATGATATCTTAACCATTTAGTCTTGTCAAAATACCAGCCTACCCGATCGCCAAATTCGTAAGGTACTCTATGTAACGGAGTTGTAATAGCGCTCATTTCTTGCCAGATGTGCTTCTGGACGCTAAATCCAAATTTCCCATCGCTGGCTTCTGTCCACAGTTTATCAATAGTACAGAGAGCTTCTATGGGCAGGTTTTCAAGACACTCAATAGTGAGTTTACCTTCTTCTTCTCGTCCAGCTATCTTCAGCATAGTAAGGAACGTCTCTTGGTCTGCTTTTTCCCATTTTTTAGCTTTAAGCAAATTACGCAGATTATCGAAGTCGTCCACATTTGTTCGCGACTTTCTATTTCTAATAAGTGGAGAAGCAATGCGTGGCTTAGGCTGAGGTAGTGATAGTGAAATGGCGGGTTTATTTAGAGCCTCTAAAACTTGCTTTGCTGTCCAACGTTCGTTAGGATCTTTGATAAAACATCCCCGAACAATTTTATCAAAGGGTGCAGGTAAAGACTGAGTTAACTGCGGCTCTGCTCTTATAACTGATGTTTGTAAATGTTGAGTTGTATTCCCTGAAAAAGCCGGATTTCCCGTTAATATTTCGACGATCATAGCCCCCAGCGACCAAACATCCCAAGCTAAGAAAATCTCGCCATCATAGGACTCTGGGGGTGCATATCCGGGAGTACCCTTGATGCGGAGAGGACTGGTAAGTACACCCTGAGACTGAACATCCTCACGCAGAGTACCAAAGTCTGACAGTTTCCATTGTTCATCCACACGCAGCACATTTTCTGGCTTTACGTCTCGATGTGCTATGTTCTGATCGTGCAAATATACTAAAACTGAGCCGATGCTTTGCACTACTTCTCTAGTTTCTTGCTCAGACAGTGGCAAGCATTTATCTAGTGTTTTTGCATCTCCTTGTTCCATCACTAAATACACAAGCTCATAATCTTTTAGCTTGCACTGACCCGCAGTGAAACAGCGAATGAGATGCGGGTGACTGATATTGAGTATAATCTTTATTTGCCGCTTTTGTTGCTCTAAATTATCATCTTCTTTGAAGCGCAGTTTCACGGCCACAGAACGTACTGGCTCGTCTAAAATCACTTCATCAGCGCGGTAAACTGCCCCCTCACCTCCACATCCTAAAAATTCCTTCAAGTGATATTTGCCATCAACTATGCTATTCTGCCCGTTAGCGTCCTTTAAAAGCGATATCCAGACTGGCCTGTAATTACTCATAAACTGTTATTATTTGCTATAATTGCGATTGCGGTAACATTATCTCCACTGCCATTTTTTAAGGCTGCCTCTACACATTTCTCAGTTATATTTGCTGGAGAACTATTGTAGTTTTCCGTGAAATTTTGAAGTTCAAAATCGCTGACTGCACCATGTAGCCCGTCACTACATAACAGCAATACATCATTAGGATGTAGCTTTCTGAAAGCAGGTGATCCGTCTTCATCCCATTTTGGAGCAATAGACAATCTGGCGTTTTGCCCACCACCCAAACAGGATGTAACCACACCACGCATTCGATGATTTTTGGCCTCTTGAAAAGTGATTTCTCCGCTTTTTATGAGAAGGTTTATAACTGAGTGATCGTCAGTCATGTAGAAAGGTATTTCCTGACTGAAGTGATATAAACGACAATCTCCCGCGTACAAATGCAAACACTCGGTGCTAGTAATGATTGCGGCAACGAGAGTAGCTCCCATATCTTTGAGTTTAGAATTACCTAACTTAAATCCTTCTAGGACTCGTTCCATAATTGCCGTGTTAGCTTTATGGAAGCAATCTAATAGAAGTTGATAGCGAGATTCAGGAGTTTCAGGAAGGGGCTGCTTTAAAAGTTCCTTAAAAGTATCAATGACAATTTCAGCCGCAATTTTCCCTCCTTGATGTCCACCCATACCATCTACAACGACTGCCAATAGTGCTGATTTATCTGGCCAAGGTCTGACAAATTTAACATCCTCATTGACATCTCGTTTTCCCTTACGGGTTCTATCGTCATAAACCAGTCCTTGCTCTTTTAATTGCTTATCCGCCATTTGTGAGTCATGCCTTTTTTTTTCACGATTTCTTGGCATCGATCAACATTCGCGTAGTGCGACGCGGATCTAGTTTGCCTTCTTTTTCTAAATTGCTCCTCTGTTGATTAATGTGTTCCAGCAGATCATCACGATTAATAACAGCAGCATTGTTCTCTAGTTTCTCCAGCACTTCCCTTACTTGCTTGGGATCAGCACTGGGATTGTAAGCCAAGTGGATCAAGTCCTCCATGATAATGTTACAATTCCAGTTAAGCCTGTCAGTTTCAACATCAGAGTTAACTTGTTCATATTGGCTGTAAGAGTTGGTGTAGAGAATAGATGTTGTTGCTGTTACAGGGTTTGGCAAAGCACTAGCTGTTAGTTGTACTTGCAGCACCTCTTGACTAAAGGGGGGTTGTCCATCGCCTGCCAAAATTTCGATTTTGATCAGTACATCAGTAGGTGTATCTGTCCTAATTACTCCTAAAAGGATGCTACCATCGGATGTTTTTTCTAGTTGCAGGTAGTCTGGTTTAAATCGACAAAAGCCTTCAGCTTTAATTCCAGCTTGGGAAGTTAGCAAAAGTTGAGCATTATCAATTGCGACTGCTTGACTTGCTGTTAGTCGCTCTTTAATTTGCGGTTCTAGCTCAGTTGGAGTTTCAGCATACATAAAAGCTCCCCGACCCTGTTCACTTAAGTCTGACAGAAATGCCGTATTAAAATTAGCTGCATTACCTAAACCAACCGTGTACAGTGAAATACCAACATCGCTAAGTTTCCCAGCTTGCTCAAGCAGTGGAGTTACGTCAGTCAGAGGATTTCCCTGAGAATCAGTAGCGTGACCATCAGTAATCAAAATCCCTACGCGGACAACGCCTTTTTCTTCTGGCAAGGCTTTTTGAATCCACTCCAGTGCCATGTCTGTACGGGTAACGCCACTAGCTTGCAGTTTGGTAATCGCTATATTGGCAGAATCGACCGCTCCTTTGCCGCCAGCAAGAGACTTTAATAATGGCTGTACTTGAGATGAGAAACTAGCTAGTTCTAAGCTATCCGTTTCGCGCAATTGAGCTACAACTGTTTGACAAGCTTCTTTAGCCGCTAATATTTTGTCACCTTGCATTGAACTGCTGGTATCTACAGCAATCGCCATTCGCAGGGGCAAACCATACTGTCTATCTGAACTGGAATTGATACGCACCCTCAAGATATGTTCACTTGATTCTTTCCAATTTTTTGCGGGTTTGTTCCACGCAAGTTCTAGGTTAAAAATGGTTGGCATAGTTGTTTGTTGTTTGGAAAATTATGTAGTGCGGCTTATTTTTTTAAGCTAGGGAAAGTTTATAAAGCTTATTCATGCTCAATGTTTCTTAAGTTACTTCCTGTCCTGGCAGAGCATTTCGACCTCCACAATTTATAACAAGAATTTGAATTTCATTGGCATGGTTTTCTCTAACCTCTATTTGAACTATAATTTCTCCCGCACTCACAGGCTTAGTAGCTGTTGGGGTGTTTTCTAGCACTTCCGCATCATCGATTCTTCTGAAATCACCTGCATACAATACGCTTTGTAGGCGTGTTTCAAAACTATCCGCACTTTCTCTTGTTGGGAAAAATGCTCTCATAGATACATAACCGTTAGACATCTCAAACCTCGTTACTACAAATTTATTGCACTTAGAGCAGTTATTTTTTCTATCAATATTTGTCACTCTGCATAAGGCTAATCCTCTATCAGCCGAGGATCGGGAATGCCCCAGATTTCTTCAGCCGCATCTATAGCGTTCAGATGGGTGGGATACTCAAGATATGCTTGATACGCTTCACCCGGAGGATAGGTTAAATCCTCCTCTTCATAGCAATCGTCATATTCTTCATAAAAATTATTGTCTCCATCCAGACTTTCTGGTTGTGGCTGTTTCTGGTTTGGATCGTTAGACTGATTTTGTCTGTTTGCGTTCATTGTTACAACTCCTTTATGCTGCACTCTCTTACTTAAAACTTATAATAAACTGACCAACCACAGCTTTTATCTGCCACTCATCAGGAATCGTGTTAGGATTTCATCAGGAATTTTCTACACCTCAACCTATGGCACCCACAGATCAATTTACCCAAGCCGCCCACCAGTGGGACTTGGAAACCCTCTACACAGACTTGGCTTCCGCTAAGGGAAAACGACTCACCCCCGTTGAAAAGCTACACTTGCGGGGGTTGCTTTGTGGCTGCAGTCCGGGTGAAATGGCCCAAAAGCTAGGAAAAGATGCTAAAGGCGTTGAAAGTGACCTTTGCGCTAGTGTCTATAAGTACGTTAAAAGTTTGATCGGCAAATGTCATGAAAAGATAGGTAACTGGAGAAATATTGCTGAATGGCTTGAGGATGCCGGATATAAAACTAAGCCACCTGCTAAATTCCCTATTCAAGATGGTTTATCTGAAAATAGTAAAGTTAATGTAACTAATATAAGTTTTGAAAACAATCAAATAACAATTGATGTTTTCCTACAAATAACTGTACCGCTACCTTCAGAATTGTCAATAGAAAATCTAGACATCAACGATAACAACGCTAACTAAAATTTTGCCACAACTCAACTAATTGGTAGGGTGAAGCGACTACAATCAGGAAGCGCGATCGACAAGGGGTTTGGGAAAGATGCTATAGGGGTTCTCCCGCGTTGTGAGGTATGCCCTATGCCCGGTTTGGCCTATGCCCGGTTTGGCCTATGCCCTATGCCCAGCAGCACCTCATCTTTTTGAGAAATGCTATATGTTCTCATACGCTCGTTTTTCTACAGGTAGTGCCGAGAAATCAGCGTGTCCTTATTTGAAACCCCTAATTTAAATTATGGAGTTCTCCAAACCCCACACCCTCTTCATTACTTCTCTCTGTCATTCCTATTGCTAAGACAAATTATTAAAGTTTTGATTGACTACTTTTCTCACGTAAAAAATGTCAATTTCTGTAGTTTTTATTTGTGATAGTTTAAGCCGCTTCCTAAGTCTTGGATGGTTTCAAACTGCCATCCGTTGGCTGCACTAAACCCCTCTAATACTTGCACTTAGTGCACTAAATCTTCTTTCCGATCGCGACTTTAAACTAGGCGCGCAGTTGACAGTGATACGATCGCCCGAGCTGATTCAACTCTCGCGGCGTAATGCGTTTGATGTCGGTTAAGAAAAATCTTTTTTGACCTGAAGGTGAACGCTGGCGATCGCATTTTTGCTGAATCAGCCCGCGTCCTTAAAGTTGTGACTCAGATGCCTCGTTCTTTGGCAGCGTCTCCGATACAGATTGTCATTTCTGGACTGTCGCTGATGGTAGTTTCTGCGGCAGACTGCGCTCCATTATCCGATCGTTCCACAAGAAATGACCACGGGCGATCGGTACTTCACGCTACAATTCCCGACTTAACAGCCGATCGAACTCCTCAATTTTGTGTGGGGATCTAAAATTCACCTAAAGTTCCATCCCCTTTGGCAAAACCCTTCCTAAGATAGAAGTTAGGGGCGATCGGTCTAACAGCCGATTCAGGGGCAAGTCTCAAGCGCCTCAAAAGCCCAAACTAGCGAGCCGCACTTCCAGGGAGGTTATCAAAATCATGGTACAAGCGCCGATAGGAGAAACCCGTCTGAGTCCGAGCGAGCAGGTGCAAGCCTTAGATCGCGATTGCACGACTCTATCCCGTCACGTACTCCAGCAACTCCACAGCTTTAGTGCAGATGCTCAGGATCTCAGCGCCCTGATGAATCGCATCGGACTAGCTGCCAAGCTGATCGCGAGGCGACTGAGCAGGGCCGGATTAATGGAAGATGCTTTAGGTTTTACCGGCGGTGTCAACGTGCAGGGAGAATCCGTCAAAAAGATGGATGTCTATGCCAACGAAGTGTTTATCTCCGTATTCCAGCAAAGCGGACTTGTTTGCCGCTTGGCTTCGGAGGAAATGGAAAAACCCTATTACATTCCCGAAAACTGTCCGATCGGGCGCTACAGTCTGCTCTACGACCCCATAGACGGTTCTTCCAATCTTGACACCAATCTCAATGTCGGTTCCATCTTCAGCATCCGCAAGCAAGAGGGGGACGATGCAGACGGTTTGGCTTCCGACTTGCTGCAACACGGACACAAACAAATTGCCGCCGGCTACGTACTCTACGGCCCGAGTACCATGCTGGTTTATTCGATCGGGCAAGGCGTTCATTCCTTCACCCTCGACCCCAGTTTGGGCGAATTTATTCTGGCAACCGAAAACATTCAGACACCTGCAAGCGGCCCGACTTACAGCGTTAATGAAGGCAACTTTTGGCAGTGGGAAGAATCTTTTCGCGATTACATTCGCTACGTACACCGCAGCGAAGGTTACACCGCTCGGTACGGCGGGGCTTTGGTCGGAGATTTCCACCGGATCTTATTTCAGGGAGGAGTCTTTTTGTATCCCGGAACGGTGAAAAAACCCGAGGGCAAATTGCGTTTGCTCTACGAATCAGCTCCTTTGGCGTTTTTGATGGCACAAGCCGGCGGGCGGTCTAGTACCGGCTTTCAAGACATCTTAGACGTAGTGCCGACTCAACTGCACGAGCGATCGCCCTTAATTATCGGCAGCAAAGAAAATGTAGCGCTGGTCGAGTCTTTTATTCAAGATCGATCGCGCAACTCTCGAACAGTTCTGGAGTGAAGTTATTGGTTATGAGTTATTTGTTATTGGTTGGGACGAGTAACAAATAACAAGTAACAAATAACTGTTAACAAATTATTAACTATCAAATAGTAGGAGCGAAACTAATGACGAAAACTACAACGAATCACCTGTTAGAAATCAAAGACATTGGCCAAAGTATTTGGATGGACAATTTGACTCGCGATCTGATCGAGTCCGGCGAACTCAAACAGATGATTGAAAGTCGGGGACTGCGCGGGATTACATCTAATCCGGCAATTTTCGAGAAAGCGATCGCGGGCAATGTAATTTACGACGCGGATATCGAAGCGGGCATCCGGGCTGGCAAATCTGTGATAGAGATTTACGAATCTCTGGTATTTGAAGATATCCGCAACGCTTGCGACATCTTTGCCCCTGTTTACGCAGAGTCGAAGGGTTTGGACGGTTACATCAGTATCGAAGTGCCACCGACGATCGCCAACGATACAGAAAGCACGATTAGCGAAGCCATGCGCTATTACAAAGCCCTCGGCAAACAAAACGTGATGATTAAGATTCCCGGAACCGCTGAAGGGTTGCCGGCAGTCGAGCGAGTCATCAGCGAAGGAATTAACGTTAACGTGACTTTGCTGTTCTCGGTTGACAGCTACGTCGAAACCTTCTGGGCTTACATTCGCGGTTTGGAAGCGCGGGCGGCTAAAGGTTTGGATGTGAGCAATGTTGCTTCGGTTGCCAGTTTCTTCTTGAGCCGGATCGACAGTAACATTGATGGCAAGATTGACGAGAAACTCAAAAACGTTACCGATATTTCCACCAAAGCCAAACTGGAGGCGGTGAAGGGGAAAATTGCGATCGCCAATGCCAAGGTAGCTTACCAGAAGTATAAAGAGATCGTCGCGAGCGATCGCTGGCAAGCTTTAGCTGCCAAAGGAGCGAAAGTGCAGCGATTGCTGTGGGCTTCCACCAGCACCAAAAACCCCAACTACAGCGATGTCATGTATGTGGATGAATTAATCGGCCCCGACACCGTGAACACTTTGCCGCCGAACACCGTTGAAGCTTGTTTCGATCACTGCGATGTCGCACCCCGGATTGAGAACAACGTCGAAGAAGCTTACACCCTGCTCGAAAGTCTCAAAGATCCCGACATCGACATCAACTTGGACGAAGTGATGGCAGACTTGCTCTTGGACGGGATCGAAAAATTTGTCAGCCCCTTCCAATCTTTGATGGATTCCTTGGAAGAGAAAGTGCAGAAGTTGTCACCCGTCGCTTAGGCAGATATCTGTATCCTTGAAGGCAGAAGCATTGAGGAGTCGGAATAGATAATTATTTTGGCTCTGGAGTGCTGAGTTTTCAACCCGGAACCGGGAAAAAATGACACCTATTGGTGACAAAAATCCCACAGAGTAAAATCAACTCCCTAGAATTTGGGTTCTGGGCGCTGAGTTTTCCATCCCGAACCGGAAAAATTTGAGACCAATTGGTCTCAAATTTCCCACAAAGGAAAATCAAGTTCGTCCTCTAACAGGATTACCCCGAGACCTGCAACTCGAAATCTGGCAAGAGTTGGACATAGCGTGCCAAATAGTCTACTAAACTTGTCCACAGTTAATTAGCGAGAGGAGGTTTAACCATGTTTGCCGTCAAGCGAGCGCTCAAATTGAATAATAGGGAAGCGACCTTGATGGCAAAACACGCAGGATTTCGGCGTGTAGTATTTAACATGGGTTTGAGCTTGCGAGTCCAAATGTACGGTGCAGGTGAGTTTTCAGACTCAAAGGTCATCAACCAAGTCAAGAAAGTTCTTACCAATCACGTCAAGAAACAACCTGAATGCGCTTGGATGAACCAGTTGTCTAGTCGAGTTTATCAAAATGCTTTGATTGACTTGAAAGAAGCGTTCAGTCGGTATCGATTGGGAAAAGCCGGTCATCCAAAATTTGCCAGCCGCCGAGACGGGCAATCATTCACGGTTGATTCTTCTAATGGAAAAGTTCTACTAAAATCTGGCAACAGCATCAAGATTCCTACTTTGGGGACTTTTCGGCTTCACGAGCCACTGCCGCATGGGTTTGCATCTCAAACTTTTACCATTTCAAAAGAAGGAAATCGCTGGTTTGTTTCTTTTTGTGTTGATGCCCAACGTTTGCCAGTGCAACAAAGAGAAGGTTCTGTAGGAATTGACGTAGGTGTTAAATCTTTTGTCACCCTATCAAACAGTCAAGTATTTGATGCGCCAAAACCCCTAAAGCAAGCGAAAACCAAGCTTGCGCGGTTGCAGGGCAAGGCGTCAAGGCAAATAAAAGGCTCAAACAACCAGTGCAAAACTTACAACAAGATCGGCAGGCTCGCGCGGACGATAGCCTGCATTCGTAAAGACTTCCTTCACAAGTTGACGACTTATTTGGCTAAAACTTTCAAGCTAATTAAGATTGAAGACTTGAATGTTAAAGGCTTGCTGGGAAATCACAAGTTAGCTGGGGCAATATCCGACTTAGGTTTTTACGAATTCAGGCGACAGCTAGAGTACAAGTGCCAAATGTATGGAGCGAGCTTAGTGCTGGTAGATCGATGGTTTCCCAGTTCTAAGATTTGTGCGAATTGTGGGCATAAAAAAGATATGCCTTTAGCCGAAAGGATTTATGATTGTCCTGCTTGTGGCGTGTTGATAGACCGCGATTTAAATGCCAGTTTGAATATTTTAAATTGGGAACCCAAGGCTATTGGGGGATAGCCTGCTTATCTTGGGATGGCCGACCCCCTCCACTTCGTTCCGCCCAACAGCGCAGGAAGTGAGTTCTGAATTTTGGCTAAAGATGGCTTTAGTTAAGTTTGGGTAAGTTTCACGAAGCAGTTGGAGCAACTGCGAGCCGAAAACAGGCAGTTGAAAGCTCAACTGCGACAGCGCGATCGAGATTGGGAAGTGCGAGTGGCTGCTGAAAGGGTAAAAATCCGGGAGGAAGTGAGAGCGGAAGTCAAAGCAGAGTATGAAGGACAGATTAAGTCTCTCACCCAGCAATTAGCAGAAATGACGGCGAACTATCATGCGGTATTGGCAAGATTAACAGCACTAGAAGCAAAAGGAAAATAAATGGTAACGCTACTTGAAAATCCACTGCGCGTCGGTTTGCGAAAAGAACGGGTACCGGAACCACAAATTCTGGTAATCTTCGGAGCTTCTGGGGATCTCACCCAGCGCAAACTCGTACCAGCAATTTATCAGATGAGGCGCGATCGGCGTTTGCCGCCGGAAACTACCGTCGTGGGTGTAGCCCGCCGCCCTTGGAGTCACGATTACTTCCGAGAGCAAATGCGGGAAGGCATCGAAGAATTTGGCGGCGGTATTGGCAACGAGGAATTGTGGCAAGATTTCGCTAAAGGTTTGTACTACTGTCCGGGCGACATTGACAACCCCGAAAGCTATCAAAAACTCAAAGCTTTCTTAGCCGAACTCGATGAAGAAAGAAGAACTCGCGGCAATCATATATTTTATCTCTCGGTTTCCCCGAACTTTTTCCCAGAAGCAATTCGACAAATGGGGGCGGCCGGGCTGCTGGCAGATCCAGTCAAACACCGCTTAGTAATTGAAAAACCCTTCGGCCGCGATTTGAGTTCGGCAAAAGCTCTCAACCGCGTAGTGCAGAAGGTTTGCCAAGAACAGCAAGTTTACCGGATCGACCATTATTTAGGTAAAGAAACTGTTCAGAATTTAATGGTGTTCCGGTTTGCTAACACGATTTTTGAACCGCTGTGGAACCGACAATTTGTCGATCACGTACAAATTACAGTTGCAGAAACAGTGGGCGTAGAAGACCGGGCCGGTTACTACGAATCATCTGGGGCGCTGCGGGATATGCTGCAAAACCACTTGATGCAGATTTTCTGTCTGACGGCGATGGAACCGCCGAACTCGCTCGACGCTGACAGCATCCGCACCGAAAAGATGAAAGTTCTGCAAGCAACTCGGTTGGCAGATTTGAATAATTTGGATTTCTCAGCGATTCGGGGTCAATATTCCGCAGGGTGGATGAAGGGCAAACAGGTGCCGGGGTATCACGAAGAACCGGGGGTTGCTGCCAACTCGACGACGCCAACTTACGTGGCGATGAAGTTTATGATTGACAACTGGCGCTGGCAGGGAGTGCCTTTCTACCTCCGCACGGGTAAGCGGTTGCCGAAAAAAGTCAGCGAAATTGCGATTCAGTTCCGCGAAGTGCCGCTGCTAATTTTTCAGTCTGCGGCCCAACAAACTACTCCTAACGTTTTGACTATGCGCGTGCATCCCAACGAGGGGATTTCGCTGAGGTTTGAGGCGAAAATGCCGGGGCCGGATTTGCGGACGCGGACGGTGGATATGGATTTCAGTTACGGTGCTTCCTTTGGGGTGACATCTTCGGATGCTTACGATCGACTGTTGATTGATTGTATGCTGGGCGACCAAACTTTGTTTACCCGTTCTGATGAAGTGGAGGAAGCTTGGCGGGTGGTAACGCCGGCGCTGATGGCTTGGGAATCGTCGAATGACCAAAGTTTGGTGCCTAAATACGAAGCGGGTACTTGGGAACCGACGGAAGCAGAATTGCTAATGAACAGAGATGGTCGCAAATGGCGCAGACTTTAAGAGTCAGTTGTCATTAGTCCTTAGTTAGCCGATTTTAAGAGTCATTAGTCCTTAGTCATTAGTCCTTAGTTGGCAGACTTTAAGAGTTATTAGTCATTAGTCATTAGTTAGTCGATTTTAAGAGTCATTAGTCCTTAGTCATTAGTCATTAGTTAGTCGATTTTAAGAGTCATTAGTCCTTAGTCATTAGTCCTTAGTTATGGATCGGCATTAGTATTTGCAATTAGCTGAGAACTGCTAACTATAGCGGTGATCGAGCGTGGTGAAGTATGCCCGCGGCGGCCTATGCCCACGGAGGCTTAGACCGCATAGTACCTCATACCAGAGCACAGAAAGGCTATAATAAGGGCTAAATGTAGCCAGTCTCAGTGAGGTAATCTACGCTCCAGTAATGGGTAATGGGTAACGGGTAATCTATCAAAAATCATAGCTAGTAGCTAAGCCGAAATCAAATTACTAATCCGGCAATTACCTATTCCTTATTACCGATCGCTCGTGCGTACTTCATTACTGAAAACCGCTATAATAATGGCTAATGACTAATGACTAATGACTAATGACCAATGACTAATGACCAATGACTAATGACCAATGACCAATGACCAATAACTAATGACTAATGACTAATGACCAATGACCAATGACGAATGACTAAAAACAAAGGAGAGAAGATTTATGACGATGACACCGATGAAAGCTCCGCCTCTGGTTTCGCTGCAAAATCCTAAAGATGTGTCGATCGACCAGATAGAAGCAGAACTGAGTCAAATCTGGGAAAGTTACAGAGAATCTGGTTCAAAGGGCGATTTTCCGATCGCTAGTAGGGCAACAACTTTTACCTTTGTAGTCTACGAACCGGAAGAAACTCAGCAGTTATTGGCGGATCTGGGGTTTTATGACGGGCCGGTGGACGGTATTACCGGGCCGATGACGGCATCTAGCATCAGGGATGCTCAAAAAGCTTACGGACTGCCGAGAACTGGCAAGCCTAGCGCTGAATTGCTGGCGATGTTGCGCGAAGAAGTGGCTCGCAAAAATGCCAAGGGAGAGCTTTTGGGTTCGACTGGCTTCGGTTCCGCGGGTTCGGGGGTGGCGGACGCGATCGTAGCTGCGAATCCCTGCCGGATTATTGCTCTGTGCCCGACGGCGGGGGAAGATACGGGGGTGCAGGCTCAAGTGGCTGCTTACTGTCCGGTGCACAAGCGCGGGAGCGGCAATCTGATCTGCTGCGAGTATATTACGCTCAGGGGTACGGAAGCTGCTTTGGAACGGGTGAGCGGCATAGTAACGGCGCTGACTATCCCTGATTTGCCGACGCTGCTGTGGTGGAAGGCGAATCCCGATGCCGATCGAGGTTTGTTCCAGCGGCTGGCGGCAATTAGCAGTTCTGTGATTGTTGACTCTAGCAGCTTTGCCGAGTGTGAAGCTGAATTGCTGTTGATGCAAAGTCTGATCGAGGAAGGAATTCCGATCGCGGATCTCAATTGGCGTCGGCTGGCGGCGTGGCAGGAGTTAGCTGCTGAGGCTTTCGATCCGCCGGAACGTCGGGCGGCGATTCGGGAGATCGATCGGGTGACGATCGATTACGAAAAGGGCAATTCTAGTCAAGCGCTGATGTATTTGGGCTGGCTGGCGAGCCGACTTCAGTGGCGTCCGGTTGCTTTCAAGCAGGAAGAGGGCGATTACCAAATCAAGCGAATTAAATTCGTCGGTGCCGACGAACGGGTTGTGGAAGCCGAATTGGCTGCTATTCCTACTGCTGATTCGGGCGATGTCGCGGGCGATTTGATTGCTCTGCGTTTGAATTCTACAAACGAAAATGCTGACTGCGGTACGGTTCTGTGTTCGGAAGATGGTGGCTGTATGCGGATGGAAACCAAGGGTGGCGCTCAAACCGATCGGTTTAACCAGGTGACTTCTCTGTTCGATCAGGTGACGGAACAGTTGCTGGGCCAGCACTTGCAGAGTTGGGGCCGAGACGTGCTTTACGAAGAAAGTTTGGCGGTAACGGCCGGGATGCTGAAGTTGTCAAGAAGTTAGCACTTAGCAGTCAGTAGTCATTAGTCAGTAGTCAGTAGTCAGTAGTCAGGAGTCAGCAGTCAGTAGTTGTACGTAGCTACAAATCCCAAAGTCGTTAGTTGCGATCGCTCTTTCGGATATTTGGGGGAAATGTATATTTGGCTGTGGGGTAATTGGTAATTGGGAAAAAGGTAATTGGCGATCGATTCGGGACTTATTACTCATTACCTATTACCAGACATTAGATTAACCGATCGCCAAAAGTTCAGGAGAGCCGTTGCGATCTAATGACTGTTGACTGTTGACTGATGACTGTTGACTGTTGACTGTTGACTGTTGACTGTTGACTGTTGACTGATGACTGTTGACTGTTGACTGTTGACTGTTGACTGTTGACTGTTGACTGTTGACTGTTGACTGTTGACTGTTGACTGATGACTGATGACTGTTGACTGTTGACTGTTGACTGGATTTTACAATTGGGATGTTACCGGATTTGATATGACTGCTGACTAATAACCAATAACCAATAACCAATAACCACTAACTGCTGACTAATAACCACTAACCACTAACCACTAACCACTAACCACTAACCACTAACCACTAACCACTAACCAATAACCACTAACCAATAACCACTAACCACTAACCAATAACCAATAACCAATAACTAATAACCAATAACCAATAACCAATAACCAATAACCAATAACCAATAACTAATAACTAATGACTTTAGTAATTGCTGGCGAACGCAGCGGTGCGGGAAAAACTACTGTAACGATCGCCCTTTTAGCTTATTTAATCCGCCGCGGCTTGAACGTGCAATCTTTTAAGGTAGGCCCGGACTACATCGATCCGATGTTTCATGCTTTTGTGACTGGCCGCCCCTGTCGGAATTTAGACCCGGTATTAACGTCTGAATCTTATGTAAAAAAGTGTTTTGATCGTCACATTCAAGATGTCGATTATGCCTTAGTTGAAGGGGTAATGGGGCTATTTGATGGAGTGAGTCGAAAGAAGGAAGAAGTCCGAGGGAAGAAGGAAGAAGTCCGAGGGAAGAAGGAAGAAGAACAAAGATATGCTATTTCTTTTGCTTCTACGGCTCATGTTGCTTGTTTGCTGAATTTGCCGGTATTGTTTGCGATCGATTGCAGCAGGCTGTCTGGTTCTGTGGCTGCGATCGCCCACGGTTTTCGTTCTTTTAACCCAAATCTTAATTTCGCTGGTTTGGTGCTGAATCGGGTGGCTAGCGATCGACATTTGGAGTTGCTTACTGATGCTCTCAAACCGCTCAATTTACCTGTTTTGGGCGTTTTGCGTAGGGATGAGGCTGTTACTATTCCCGATCGACATTTAGGTTTGATTCCGGCCGAGGAGTTGCCGAATCTTCATGCTGCGATCGATAAGTTAGCGGATTTGGCTGCTGTTAGTTTTGACTGGGAGCAACTTTTGCCTTTGTTGGCTGCGACTCGAAATGGGGGGGGTGAGGGGTCTGAGCAACTTTCTGGTAGATACAGTCTCCCTTGGGAGAGTATAACTCAAAAAAATGATGCTGTCAACTGTTTGGGGAAACAATTTGGGGTGAGGATTGCAGTTGCGCGCGATCGGGCTTTTAATTTTTACTATCAGGACAATCTTGATTTGTTGGAAGATTTGGGTGCCGAGTTGGTATTTTGGAGCCCGCTTGATGATGCTGTTTTTCCTGACAACGTGCAAGGGTTGTATTTTGGTGGCGGTTTTCCTGAAGTTTTTGCTGAGAAATTGAGCGGTAATGTTTTAATTCGGGATGCGGTAAGAAAGGCGATTTTTTCGGGAATGCCGACTTATGCGGAGTGCGGCGGTTTGATGTATTTGTGTGATTCTATTGTAGGCTTCGATGGGAATTCTTGGCAAGGGGTGGGTGTTTTGAACACTGTTGCTGAGATGGGAAAGCGTTTGACGCTGGGATACCGGGAGGCTGTGGCGGTGAGGGATAGTTTGGTGTTAAATGCTTTTGATGCGGTTTGGGGTCATGAGTTTCATCGATCGCATTTAACTGTTGAACCGAGTAATCCAGTTTATCACAGTTGGAGGTACGGGAAGCGGGGGGAAGTTGAGGCGGTTGCTGAAGGTTGGGGAGTTTGTCAGGTGCACGCTTCTTATTTGCATTTACACTGGGGTGCTCGCCCTGATATTCCGGCTCGTTTTTTGCAGCAGTGTGCTGATTTTGATTTTCAGGGTGTTTTGGGCGATCGAGAAAGCTAATTAGATTTTTTTGTTTTTTTAACCGCAGAGGACACGGAGGACACGGAGAATAGAGAGGCTTGCTGTAT
>NZ_JADEXD010000122.1 GCF_015207285.1 Tychonema sp. LEGE 07203
GGGTTAGGGTTGCTGGAAGTGCGGGTTGGAGTTCGAGGGGAACGGTTTCTAGGCGCGATCGCAATTCTTCGATCGTGTTAATCTCGCCTTTGTACATTTGTTGCAGCAGTTCGAGCAATGCGCCAAACTGAGTGCGACCGGACTGGTTAAATATCGTCTGCCACAGTTGCCCCAAATCTATTAGTTGCAGGTTTGAGCCGGCGGGTTCGGGATAGAGGTATTGCAGCCGCAAAGAGGCAAAGGAAAAGGAAGAGTCGGGGTTGATTCGCAAATTTGTCAGTTCCAGCAAGCTTTGCCGGCAGCGCCAGGGTTCTAGGGCTGCCCACAGTTCTGTCATTTCGTGCAGCCAGTACACAAGTTGCTGGGTGGAAGTTTCCGGCTGACTCCACCGTTCTACCAGCAGCGGCCATTGGGAGCAGTTTTCTAGCAGCAGCACTGACTGTTTGTTGTCCGACCAGCTATCGTGAATGACTGGCAGGTTGTGAGAGAATTGCCACCGGAGTGCCAGATAAGGTTCGGCTATGCCTTGGCAAAGCTCTGCTAAGGCTCCGTTGGTCGAATTTTCTCCGGCTTTGGTCGCTGCGGTGTAGGGAGAAGTTCGTTTGGCGACGCTGGCCGAGTTGGCTGCTAGCATTGCTTTGAGGGGCGACATTTGCAGCGGCTGAGTGTCCAATACTGTTACTGCTACTGTGTCTGATGGTTTTCTCGCCGGCAGGGTTTCTAGGAGTTGGTAGCGCTGCTGGCTGTCTAGATAATCTCCTGCCTGTTGGGCAGAAATTAAATATTCGGCTCCTTTGGGGAGGGGGATTTCTGGGACTCGGTCAGATGCGACCTCTGGGTTCTCTGTTGTTTGTTGGGTTGGGTCGGGCTGCGGTGCGGCGGTGAAATTGTTTTCAGATGGGGTTATTTCGCTCTTTGGTGCTGTTGTAGAGCTTTTTTGGTTTGTTTGAAAGGATTCTGGTACGATCGCCCCTGCGCCAACCGCACTGTCAGTTTCTGCACTGAGTTCGGCAGCATCGGGCTGTGGAGAAGTTGGTGCGGCTACTATTGCGGAATCGGCGATCGGTTGGGGAGGGTTTTGGGCTGATGCGATTTCTGGAAGGTTGTCGGTTGTTTGGGCAAGTTCGGCTGGGGCTACGGTTGACTCGTCTAGCTCGACTGCTGGAAAATTCGATCGACCGCAGATAATCGCCCGCCACACTTGACCTGTGGCGGCTCCGCAATTTTGACAGACTGCGGCGCTAAGGGCGACTTGGGTTCCGCATTGGTGGCAAGGTTTGTGAATTAAGGAATTTCCGCATTGTTGACAAAACTTGTTTAGATTGGGATTTTCAAATTGGCAGCGGGGACAGAGGATCATAGGGGTTTTAAATTGGAGATGTGCGATCGACACAAAGCGGTGGGGGAGTTTTGGGTTTTAGTCTGTGGGTTATCACTTTTGAGTTTTGGGGGTGACTCGCAACGGATAGCTCCCATTGTGCTATGCCTTATTTTATCGGCATCGATTGATAACTAAGATATTTCTTAGAACTGAGATGTTGCACCGGCGTCAGGAATATGTCTGTCAAGCGATCTCCACAAAAACATTTCTCGCTTCCGAATGCAATTTAGATGCACATCAGCTTATCAGTCACAAGGAATTTTCTGTATAATCTTCTTGGAAAACGGTCTCTCGGGCGATCGACACAATGGTGGAAAGGGGTACTTCGCAAAAATATTTCCTCCGAAATTGTTCTTCAGAGACTGCTGCTAGGAATTGCGCTGCAAAACCGACTGCTGGCGGAGAATTTTGTTCTGGGAATTGGGTTGAGGGGCTAGAGAATAAGGGTTTGGATATGTTCTCTCCCATTTTTCTGGTTTCTGGTTGTCTGGTGATGTGGAAAGCTCGATCGCGGTAATTGACTTGGAAACCGAGATGTTTTAGGGTTGCGAATCCCCGTCGCAGAGATGTGTCGCCGATGTTGAGTTTTTGGCTTAGTTGTTGTCTGGTGACAGGTTTGTTGGTGCGGCTGAGGTATTTGGCGATGCCGATTAGCTGTTGGCAGATTTGCTGCGGGGGTACTGGCGGAGGTAAAGTGTAGGCGATCGCGAGTTTTTTCTGAGTGTGCTGTGCTTTCCGAAACCAGATCCGCAGTTCGTCCCAGCTTGCGGGGCATTCTTTGAGGATAATCCAGTTTTCGCGATCGGCTATTTCAGAATTGTCAACTAGATTTTCTGCCGGCATTTGAGATTCTAAGTTTCCGCTAAATGCTAACAACTCTTCATCCTGATTTCTCTTGCGCCAGTCTACGATCCAATCTATTTTAGTCAGGGCATTAAACTGTTTCTCATCCGTGCGATCCCGCACTGAGATCAACCGCACTTCATAGTCCGACGTGTAAGTATTGAAATCAAGTTCGACAGTAGCATCGCACCGCCCTTCGGGAATTTCGTCTCGGTAGTGTCCCCACCAAATGCCTGGAAATCCTGTATCGCTAGATTCATCCCAAACTTCAAAAGAAGTTTTGATATACTTTACTTCTTTTCCTTTTAAATCTTTAATATTCTTATTCCAAATATTCTTAAACCAGCAGTTTTCTATCAGCAATTTTGGTACCGGGTTGCCCATGCCGCAAGGTTCGAGCAATTTTAGTTCCTGAAATAACTCTTTGCCTAATTCGGATACAGTAATTTTTAAGTCGGCTTGAACCGGGGCGGCTGTTAAACTATCGGTGCTGTACTGCAGTCGGAGTTGTTGATTGACAGCATCGGTAAATAGGGGAATATTTTCCACAGGAATACTCAAGCCGGCGGCGAAGGGATGACCGCCAAATCTGTCCAATAAATGCGCTTGGGCTTTTACTAATTTGTAAAGGTCTATTTGATTGGCGGAACGCGCCGAACCCCGGGCAATTTTAGATTTGGGATTTGGGATTTGGGATGGAGAAAGTGTTTGGGATTCGGGGTTAAAAGAATCGACAAGTTGCGTTTCCCGAAGACTTTGGTTGATTTCTTCGCTGTCTTCGGTGCAGAATAAAATTACCGGGCGGCCGTATTCTTGGGCGATTTGTCCTGCTACTAATCCTAATACTCCTACGGGCCATTGGGGGTCGCTGAGGACAATAACGGTAGTAGTTGAAAGGTCGAGTTTGCCGAGTTTTTCGGCTGCATCTTTGGCAACATCTTTTTGTAAAGATTTGCGTCTGGTGTTGGCAATTTCTGTTAAATTTGCTAGTTCTTCGCAGCGTTTTTTGTCGCGGCTGGTAAGGAGTTCTACGCAGAATTTGGCATCGCCTTGAATGCGGCTGACGGCGTTGATTCTGGGGCCGATGCCGAAGGAAATGTCGGTTGGGCGATCGCCCGATCTCTTGCACAAATCGAGCAATTTTGCAACTCCCGGACGGGTAGGATTTTTGATTTGTTTTTGCAGTTGTTCTATGCCGATTTGTGCTAGGTAGCGGCTGTCTCCTGTAAGTTGGACTAAATCGGCAATTAAGCCGATCGCCACTAACTCCAATAAATCTGTGAGCGGGCGCTGCGGAATATCCGGCAATGCGTGATACAATGCTTCGATTAATTTGTAAGCTACCGCAACACCAGACAGGTTAAACAGTTGGTGGTTGGGGGAAAAATAGCGGGGATTGATAATTGCTGTCGCTGGCGGGCGATCGTCCGGCAATGTATGGTGGTCGGTGATAATTGTATCTATGCCTAAACCTGTGGCATATTCAATTTCGGCGATATTTGTACTGCCTGTATCGCAGGTAATAATTAAGCTTATTTCAGATTGTGCTAAGTTGTCGATGCCGGGAATATTGAGTCCGTGAGATTCGGTTAAACGGTTGGGAATATAATAAATTAATTGGTCGTTTTGAGCAAAAAATTCTCCTAATCCGTCCCAAAGAACCGAGGTGGATGTGATGCCATCGGCATCGAAATCTCCCCAAATAGCAACTTTTTCGTTATTATTTCTTGCTTGCTGGATTCTGTCTGTAGCCCGGTGCATTTCTTGCCCGAATTCCCAGGGACTTGCTGGTTGATAAAGTTTGGGATTTAGAAAACCCGGTATTGCTTCGGGGTTGTGAATTCCTCTATACCAGAGAAGTGCGGCGGCATAGTTTCCGGGGAGTTGTGGTGCGTGTTTTTTGACAGCTTGGAGCAGCCAAGCTGGAGGCTGGGATAAAGGTTGATTTTGCAAATTTTCAGGTATTTCTGTCATCCGATTTGAGATTTGAGATTGCAGATGAATCTGGGGGCTTGTTTGTCTGTTAAATAAAACTTAGGCGAGTAGCATATATGTAAGCTGCGTCAGCCTCAAACCCTCAACAATCCAGCGATAACCCAACTCTGACGCATTCTGCAAGTCGATCGCCCGCGTGACACTCGGCAGTCCTGTTAAATAGATATTTCCTCGATTATAGCAACATTTGGCAGCCAATTTGCGGGAGTTTCTGCCGGAAAATTTGGTGAAAAAGCTTGGGAGTCTTCTGTGCGGTTGCAGCGAGTGGCAAATTGACAGGAAGCGCAAAGATTGGCACTGATTTCTACTTGAGGGAAAAATTCGTCGCCTGCGGAATATCGCTGTCGCCAGTCGGTTAGCTGGCGCAATATTTGGGTTAAATCTTGTTTTGTGCGATCGTGTTCTGTTTGGTTGTAGGAAAATGTGAGTTGTTGTGGCGGTTCTTCTCCTTGCAATTGTACGAACCAATATGTCATAGAAACTTGTTCGGGGGAATAGTCGCTGGTTTCGACTAAGACATATAAATATAGGCGAGTTTGCCAACTTTCTGCTATCCATTGGGATTTTTGAGGGCGGGGATAGGTTTTCCAGTCGAGAATTTTGGCGGCGTTTGGTTCGGCTATTAATAAGTCGTAGATAACTGTAAATAGATAGTCTTGAAAAATCAAGATGCGGGGGTGTTCGGCTTGGCGGAAAATTTGGTCGCTATTTTCACGATCCGCGAAAAGTTCGGGTGCGGCATTGATAAAGGCTGCCACGCAGCGTCCGAGTTCGGGATCTTGTTGGGTGATGGATTCAATGGGAAGTCCGAGTTCTCGCTGCTGCATCAAGAGGTGAAAATGGCTACCCCACGTGAGTTTTTGTTTTTGTTCTGGAGATGCGGTAGTGGCGAGGAGTTCTAGGTAGCTGTATTGAAATTTGCGGGGGCATTCTTTGAGGATTTTGAGTTGGGTTTGGGAGAGTCGGAGCATTTTTATGTTGTTTGTTTGATGATTGTCGTAGAGGCTATTGGTTTTTTTTTACCGCAGATGGAAGCAGATGACGCAGATAAACGCGGATAATTGCGATCGCTTTTTGGGCGAAAGTGCGATCGCCCGACAGTTAATGTTATTATATAATGGCGGGTTTTTATTGACAAGCAACAATATTTTGAAGGTCTTCCCCCGAAGTTCGGGCGTTTAAAATAGGTGAATATCAAATGTTGGATAAATGGCTTAAAGACCGCAAAAAAGCCGATCGCAGTTGATCTTTTGATGAGGTGTTGCACTATCAGCGCGTCGCAGTTGCTTTGAAAGAGACTAGGGAAATTATGGCTTAAATTGATGATGGGATACCTAGTTTTCCTTGGGAGTAGCTACTCCTCGATCCTGCGGCGGTTGAAACCGGGCAACCACGGGGGAATTGCCCCTACGCAAACTTTCATCTCCGCACTTCATCGGAATTATTTATCTCTCTCTTCTCTCCCTCTGCGTCCTCTGCGTCCTCTGCGGTTGAATCATTCCGGTGCAACCGGATTTGATATAACCGGGATCTTTAAAATGCTCATGAATTTGTCTTGAGGTTTTTGTAGTGTAACTCTGCTAAATGTAAGCTAGTTGTTCCTCAGCTAAATCCGTATCAATCTCCTCTCGATTAGCATGATAATAGGTTAAAGCTGCATAAACTTGTGCGATCGATAAGTAAGTCATCAGCCTAACAATTTCTTCCGCACTGTTACCCTGCTTGTAGAAAACGGCGATGCGGCGGACAGAAGTACCAGTTTCAGCAACAATCGGACGGCCGCTTCGAAGGTTGCGATCGCGGATAATTAAAGTCCCGATGTCTGCTACAATTGTTGTCATAAATTTTATCCTATTTACAACTTCCCAATTTGTTGAGCAAACCACATCGCCGCCGTCCCATTTCCCTGATTCAAAAGTTTCAAAGTCTCCGACAGCAAAGCAATCGACAATCCCTCCAGCGCGCCAGAAATTTCGCATTCCTGATACTGCCCGTTTTCCTGCAATCGAAATGCCAAAACTCTTTCGCCCTTAATATCTACTACCCAATACTCAGGAATTCCCAAAGCAGCATACAAGCGCTTTTTTTGATCTAAATCGCTCGTCAAAGTAGTATCAGAAGTTTCTATCACTAAATCGGGAATTCGCGACTGATTCAGATTGATTCGGCGCGGTTCCCCTTTTTGCCACTGGATGAATTCTCCGCCAATATATAAAATGCGATCGGGCGCACCTCCTCCCACCTTTGGCTTGTTAATTACACATCCACCCAAATCATCGAAAGCTTGTCCTCCTTTGCTGACAAACCAAAATCCAAACACCAGAGTCAAGAGGTTATTAAATCTGGCGTGATTAATTCCTTCGTTACCCATGTCTATCCAAAGATATCCTTCATGAAAAAATATTCTGGCTTCTTCCAAAGACGGATCTTCGCAAGCAGTTACATAATCTTCCCACGTCGCGGCTTGCCATTGGGGAATTTCACCCACTTGAGACACAATGAATTTTGGAGTTGTATAAGTCATGATTTAAAAGCAAATTGAGGATAGTTTTATCCTAACTGAAGTTGATATTTATCTGCTGGGAACCCAGAAACCGGGTTTTTGCGAAAATACTGGTTACAGCCCGCAAAAACCGCAAAAAACCCGGTTTCTTTGATTTTGATTGGGTGTTTATCGAATTGCTGTCGGCCCAGCAATTGGTACTTCTAAGTCTGGCTGCAAGTCAAAGACTACTACAAGCGTTGCTTGAGGCATGAGTTGACGCAGACACAGCAAGTGCCCGTCAGCATCCGATCGACTGCGAAATCGCCCCACAACAGCCCGCTGCATATTTGGCATGAGTTTGGCGATCGCCCAAGGGTAAAGACGTTTTTGGTACGCGATCGCCCGAGGATTCGCACAGAATCCCTGTTGATAACCGTTTTGTGTCATAATCGTGTTGTATTCGTAAGGAGTACAGAAAGGGCGTTAGTAAGTTTCTTGGTCGGAATGTACTAACGCCTTTCCCATTAAAATTCAAGCACCTATCACAACACTTGTCAATTGTCAATTCTTAACGCTAAGTTTTAACGGTTATCGTATCTGAATCTGCGATCGGCTATGGATTTGAGGGTTTTAGTAAGTGTTGAATTGTTTGCAAAAGTGATATATTTTTGATTTTTAACCGCAGATAAACGCGGATGAAAGAAAGATAAATTGAGTTGAAGCGGGCGGTTGAACTCGGCGGTTAGAAACCGCGTCTTGTCAAACAAAACCCGGATGGTGCGCGGGTTAAAGACGATCGCACATTTCTCTCAGATTCCATATTTCTTAGTCCGCGGAGGCGGACGAAAGTTTGACAAGACGCGATTTCAATCGCCGAGTTCATAAACGCGGATGATAAATTTAAATTCTTAAATAACTAGCCGTCGGACTCAGCGGCAAAAGCACGAGTGTTTGTTTCTGCAAATCTAATTCAATTCCTAATGCTTCTAACGGGATGACACCCAATAAAGGATCGGCTCCTGCGGGCAGTTCTATGCACTCAAAAGTCGCGTCTCTTCCCATTAATGAAATTTTTGCATCTTCAAAAATGCGTGCTGTACCGATGCCTGTTGCCGTTGCTACAGGCACGGTTTTCAGGAGTTTTAAACCGAGTTGGGCGATCGCATCCTGGGGCAAGCATAAAGTAGTCGCCCCAGTATCTACCAGCACATTTTTTAGGGTAATTGAACGTATTTGCTCAGCCGGAATTAGATTATCTTCTGCCTTACCTTGGTCGAGGCGATTGGTGATTGTCAGCGTTGTGATAATTTTGCCCATTGTTGTTTTGATAGTTGATGTCATGATTGTATCCCTCTCGATATCATTTTAGACTGGTTGCAACTTTCAAGCCAAAGATCGATCGCACTAAATCAAACGTCACAAAATCACTCTTTTGTCAACACAAAAACACTTCCTTCATTGCCGCGGCCGATCCGCAAATCGCCATCCAAATAAGTAATATCCAGCCATCCCTGCTGTTCCCGCGCATCCAGCTTGAAATCTACAGCAGCGAACTTTTTACCAGACTCAATCTGATTGATATATTTTGCCGGAGATTCATAGCCAATCAACCTGCTTAAACCCAAAATTGACCGCTCAAATTTTACCTGCACTCGCCTTTCTGAAGTTGCTTCAAATCTCGCAGCTACGCTGACAATTCCTTCTAAATAAGGCAATCCGTAAACTTCGGCAATGTTATAAATTTTTGATTCTTTGACGCGGATAGATTGATAAATTTTACCTAATTTTAACAGCGGAAAACTGTCAATATTCAACAGGGCGCGGCTGCTGGTGTACAACAACCGCCAATCACCTTCTAAAAGCTCTGCGGCTTCGACGGGGCGAGACGTGGGGTTGTAATCTTCCAATTGGGCGATCGCACTTAAAATCGCCTGTTTGTCGTTTGGAGTCGCCAGCAAACCGCGATTCTTACCAGCAATTATCTCTAACAGTCCAGATTTTTTAAGCATAATTTTTTAAGAGTCAGTTGTCAGTTGTCAGTTGTCAGTTGTCAGTTGTCAGTTGTCAGTTGTCAGTTGTCAGTTGTCAGTTGTCATTAGCATTTTTTAGGGGCGGGTTTAGCTAAAGATATATGATACAAATGACTGAAAAAATGGCAAAGCCCGCCCTCTTCTTCTCAGTACGTAGTGCGAACCCTAGATTTATTTTAATCTTCAGTCTAGCCGCGAAAATCCTTTGACAAGGAGTGGTTTAAACCGCCGAATCTTATTCGATTTAGCATGAACCATTACCGATTCCCAATGACTAGCACGCCAAATTTTACGAGATAGAGTATAGTCCGATACAGGCAAGCTAATTCTTGCTCGTTTTTGGCATAAATCCTGAGAATTTCGCCCGCGCTGACAGCACCTTTTTGCTCGATCGCCTTCAACATCTCCATCTGAATCTTAACAGAGATTCTTCGGTCTTGACCGAAACTGCTAAACCAAATAGTCTGCAACTCTTTCAGAAGTTCTGGCGTGGCGATCGCACCCAGACTCAGCATCATATCATTGGTTAAAGTTCTAGTCGCATAATGGCCCAACACCCGAAACGGATCGTCGCTTAGCGGATAAGGCGGTTTCCCTGGTTTTAAAGGTGCCGATTCCGGTGCCCAAACCCGAATTTCTGCTAGTTCCCGCCACAACTGTTCGTAAGCAGCAATTACTACTTTCCAATCATAAATCTCCCTCGCCCTTTGTCTGGCATTTTCGCCCATCCGCTTTCTCAATTCCGGGCTGTCAATTAATTGGCACAAAGCGCGAGTACAAGCATCAATATCAACTGCTGTAGCTAAGGAAGTGTGACCCATGTAAGTCGGCCAATTCAAACTACCGTCGAGATAATTTATGGCTAAATCCAAACAAGCTTCTGGCGGCGGGATCAGTGTGGGAATGCGGAAGCCGTCGATTTCGTCGCGTACTGATTCTTTGTATCCGTTCCAATCAGAGACTATGGCCGGCAGTCCGTTAGCCATTGCTTCGATTGGTGTCAGTCCGAAGGTTTCTTGAATGTTGTCGGAAAGCGAAATAAAAATGTCGGCCGCCGACCAAATATTAATTCTAACTTCCGGCTTTCTGCCATCTAAAAAAATAGCATTTACCGAGGGACAAAAGATTTGTGCGCTATTTTTAAAGTCGGGTTCTTCTCTCGGATCTTCGATCCAACCTGCTTGAATTAAGTGGATTTTAGCATTTGTCTGTTGTGCTGCTCGCTCTAAGGCGATGTACATCGGTACGGGATGAGCTTTTGCCGAAAAAGTTAATCTGCCGACAAACAACACCACAATATCGCCGGGAGAAATGCCGAGTTCTTGCCGCTGTTGGCGGCGGCTGTTAACTGCTTCCACACCCTGCGGAAACGCGCTGCAATCGACTCCTAGGGGAATAATTGGCAATTTGACCAAAATTTCCGGTTTACCGCCGTTGCGCTGCGCTAAGTATTCTGACCACTCGCTGAGAACTTTTTCTACTGCTGTTTTCACGGCCTTAGAGGTGCAGATCAGAGCGTCCCAAGGCTGGATGGGTGCTGCGATCGAATTGCCGATCGCCTCCATGACGTATTTTGTACCGATCGTGTGAGTAACGCCGCAAACGCTGTAGGCCCGCTGATCGACAAATCGGCGCGTCCAAACCAGATCCGCCAGGGCCGGATCGGGTCGATAAATTGTGCCCGGTTGAGACAGCAAATCCGATCGGTGTGAGGGAATCCAGCGGACTTTCCGAGGTTGTTGCAGCCAAGGTTCGATCTGCGAACAAAACTCCTCAAAGGTTTTTTTGCTGTCTGTGCAACAGTAAAGCGAGTCAGCGGTTCCGTATTGAACTAAGCTTTTGAGGAACCCTTCTCCGGCTGCATGACGCCCCAAAAGTCTCTTTCCTCCGGTGTCGTAACCCTCTTTGTTGTATATAACGGCTGCCGTTGTATCCATCCTGAGATTTATTGCTTGAGAGTTGACTGAAAAAGGTAGAGGGTATTTGCCATCAGGGTTCGATCGAAAACCGGGAGACTCGGTGAATGTGCCGCTTGCCACAGCGCCGCCTGTCCTGGGATATCTTAAATGCGATCGTCTCGGCTGACCATACTTATACCTAAAAAAGGATTGGCAAGAGCGGATTTTAGTGTTATTCTGAGGCCGATGCTTGGGGCGAGTTCCTTTTCGGTCTGCCATTCTATCCCGATCCGGAAGCAAACAGTGTCTGTGGTATAATGCCCTAGCCCTGCTAAACGCCGAAGTTGCAAGCACTCTATCGCAAGAGCAGTCACTCGGCAAAAAATTACATCTAGTCGATCGCCTCTTTCTCTTTAGAAACCGAGAATCATGTATAACCCATCTCTGCGCCAAATCCCTCGCCACTTGCCTGCGGACGTAATTCCATTAAAGCAGCAATCATCTCTTTTAAGCTGGTTGGAATCTAACAATCGCCTCTTAGCAAGGGATGTCCAAGAACCCGAGTATCTCAACGAAGAAGAATTTCCCGAACTGATGGCAGTTGACGACACTCCTTACGATGATGAAGAAGAGGCAGAAGAGGATACCGGTGTAGGCGACGAATAGCTGGTACAAGGGTGAAAGAATCAACCGGAAACAGGGAAGAAAAACTAAGAGATTTCGCAATCTCCGGTATCGCACCCTATTCCCCAATTGTCAATTGTTTGTTTTCAAATGGTGTGTGGCCAGGAGTGATATGGATAACTTTGTGGATGAGAGAATTCCTTTTAGTATGCCTTTCAAACTTACAGGCAGGAATTTATTCCTGCTGCTGGGTTTGGGGCTCGGCATTGTAGCGATCGGTTTAGATGTAGCAGCGGGTAGACTTTTGAGCTCGCCTGCATCGCTATTTTTGCCGCTAGTTGTTTGTGCTTTAGTTGCGTCGGGATTGGGCTATGCCGCTGTGCCGGCACTCCAGCAACTAAAAGCAGGACAAATAATTCGCGAAGACGGCCCCCAAGCCCACCTAAAAAAAGCGGGAACGCCGACAATGGGAGGCGTATTTTTTGTGCCTGCGGGAGTTGCAGTCGCTTTATTGCTGTCGAATTTTAACTCAGATGTTGTTGCTGTATCGGCTGTAACTTTAGCTTACAGTTTCATCGGCTGGCTGGACGACTGGCAAATTCTCCGCCGCAAGTCGAATAAAGGTATTTCACCTCGGATGAAATTGGCTTTGCAAATAGGTTTTGCCGCTTTATTTTGTCTGTGGCTGATGTTCCACAATCCAACTATTTCTACGAACATTGCTTTGCCTTTTGGTTGGGTATTGCCTTTGGGTTTGCTGTTTTGGCCGCTGGCGGGCTTTGTGTTAGTTGCTGAAAGCAATGCTACTAATCTTACCGACGGCGTTGATGGGTTGATGGGAGGTTTAGGGGCGATCGCACTTTTGGGATTGGGCGCATCTGTAGCCTCAACTTCGCCAGAATTAATGATATTTTGCGCCTGCATCAGCGGCAGTTGTCTGGGTTTTTTAACTCACAACTGCAATCCAGCCAAAGTGTTTATGGGCGATACAGGTGCCTTGGCTTTGGGCGGTGCGTTGGGTGCGGTAGCTTTATTAACAAACAGCCTTTGGATATTATTAATTATCAGCGGGATTTTCTTTGTAGAAACGCTGTCGGTAATTGCTCAAGTAGGCTATTACAAAGCTACAAAAGGGCCGGATGGCATCGGCAAGCGCCTGTTAAAAATGGCTCCGCTGCACCACCATTTAGAACTGTGCGGCTGGCTGGAAACTCAGGTTGTTGGTATCTTTTATTTAACTAACTCGGTGCTAGTGTTAATGATTCTGATGTTGGCTGGTAACAGTTGACAGCGGATTCTTAATAAACATTACAGCATATCTAGCTGATGTTTTCTGCCATGTTAAAAAACAAATAAGATGCCCGTTCCACAAGAACTCAATGCAGTTGTGGAACGGGCATCTTGCCAGTTTTAGATTAAAAAAACCTCAAAAAAGGTGAAATAAAACTGGTTTGCAGTAAGGAATTTAGTCCTGATTGACTCAACAACCAGCAGAGAGGATTAATGAACAGTGCGGAGTTTTTACCCCTTGTTTCGGTTGTGGTACCTGTTTATAACGGCGAGATGGATTTGCCGGATTTAATCGAGTGTCTGCGATCGCAAACTTATCCGCCACAGAGTGTAGAATATCTCATAGTAGACAACAACAGTCGCGATCGCACTTCAAGTATTCTCCAAACCACAGCATCTAACCCCCCCTCAGTCCCCCCCTTGGTAAGGGGGGGAGGCAATTTGGATAGAATAACCATCCGCCATTTCACCGAAAACCAGATTCAAAGTTCCTACGCCGCCCGCAATCAAGGGATTCGCGCCTCCACAGGCGAAATCATCGCTTTTACCGATGCAGATTGCCGCCCCGAAACTCAATGGCTGGAAAATTTAGTTAAACCATTTGCTGACTCAAATATCGGAATTGTCGCGGGGGAAATTCTCGCCCTCCCCGGTAAAACTATCTTAGAAAAACACGCAGCCCGCGAAAATACTTTATCTCAAAAACATACTCTCGCTCACCCTTTTTGTGCCTACGGTCAAACCGCCAACTTGGCTGTACGCAGACAAGTTTTAGCAGGAGTAGGTTTATTTCGCCCTTACCTTACGAGTGGCGGCGATGCGGATTTGTGCTGGCGGATTTTGCGACAAACATCCTATAAAATGTATTTTGCCGAAAGTGCGATCGTCCGACACCGCCACCGTTATACAATAAAACAGTTACAAAGTCAATGGTATCGCTACGGCGAATCTAATCAATACTTGCACGAACTCCACGGTGTTGATTTGATGCGTGAATTTACGGCAGGAGAATATTTGTATCGGCTGGCTAGGTGGCTGTTAAAAGAGTTGCCGGTTGCTGCGGCCAAAAGTGCGATCGGGCGATCGGAACTGGTAGAGTTGTTACATACGCCGATCGGTCTTTTGAATGTTAGGGCAAGAGCCACCGGACAGCGCCAAGCCAAACTTCCTTTAGCAGCTTGGGAAATTGACCAGCTTTAATCACTAAAAAAATACGGGGCAGTTGAAACCGCTTTTCTACAGGCAAAACCCTCTTGTCTAGCGGGTTGGAGACTCTTGGCCAGCCCTCTGATTTTTGCATCCTATAAGTATAGTTTATCTACAGATAAGTACCATGAATCAGCAAATATGAAAATTTCCGGCAATGCTTAATATAAAATTAATAAGTCTATGCTGAAGCGCCCGGCTTCAAAACGACAATAAATTGGCAGTCACCCCAAAATTTCTTTACTTCTGGCGAGCGAGATTATTCTCAGATTTTTAAACTTTTGTAACATTTACAGGTAATGCCAATGGCTCAAATCCTACTCAAGACCGTTTGGTTGATACCTTGCTACCCACTCATCGGCGCATTTCTGTCGATAGCGTGGTTTCCTGGACTAACCCGCCGCACGGGACCGAGACCGTCCGGTTACGTAAACGCCATCTTAACCTTCTTCGCTTTCGCCCACGGCGTCATAGCCCTAACAGCAGCCTGGAACCAACCCGCACAACAGCTATTGATTCCCTGGCTGAACGTCGCAGGTTTAGACCTCACCATTCCCGTAGAAATCTCTGTTGTCACCGTCGGGGCGACAGTTTTGATTACCGGACTAAATTTTTTGGCGCAGATTTATGCAATCGGCTACATGGAAATGGACTGGGGCTGGGCGAGGTTCTTTTCCCTGATGGGGCTGTTTGAAGCTGGGATGTGCGGCTTGGTTTTGTCCAATTCTCTGTTCTTCAGCTACATGATTCTGGAAGTCCTGACTCTGGGAACTTACCTGCTAATCGGGCTGTGGTTCAATCAGTCTTTGGTGGTGACAGGAGCCCGCGACGCTTTCTTGACTAAGCGGGTGGGAGACTTATTCCTATTGATGGGAGTAGTTGCAATTCTGCCGCTGGCTGGAACTTGGAATTTTGACGAGTTGGCAGTTTGGGCTCAGACTGCAAACATTGACCCCACAGTCGCCACGCTGTTGAGTTTAGCTTTGATTGCCGGCCCGATGGGCAAATGCGCCCAATTTCCCCTGCACCTGTGGCTGGATGAGGCGATGGAAGGCCCCTTGCCGGCAACGATTTTGCGGAACACGGTAGTTGTGGAAACCGGCGCTTGGATTTTGATTAAATTGCAGCCGGTCATCGCTTTGTCGCCCGTGGGACTGAAGACAACTATTATTGTAGGTGCTGCAACGGCCGTGGGTGCTTCCTTAATTGCGATCGCCCAAATCGACATCAAGCGCACGCTATCTTATATAGTTAGCTCTTACATGGGCTTAGTATTTATCGCCGTCGGTACCGGACAAACCCAAACAGCTTTGACATTAATATTTGCTTATTCCTTGGCAATGGGTTTGCTGGTGATGAGCATTGGTTCAGTAGTTTGGAACAGCATCACTCAGGATGTCCGATCTCTCGGCGGTTTGTGGTCGAAGCGGCCCATATCGGGAATATCGTTTCTTGTCGGCGCTGCTGGAGTGATTGGACTGCCACCCTTCGGCTGCTTCTGGGCTTTGTCGGAATTAGCAGGCGGGCTTTGGGAAACTCACCCTTCACTGTTAGGAATCCTGCTGTTTGTCAACGGTGTAACTGCTTTTGGCTTAGTGCGCGTTTTTGGTTTAGTTTTCGGTGGCAAACCAAAGCAAATGACCGAACGTTCCCCGGAAGTTCACTGGCCTTTTATCTTGCCGATGACCCTGTTAATGGGATTTACTTTGCACGTTCCGCACTTGCTGTGGGACTGGCAACTTTTGCCTTTGGCAACTTTGAATTATACTGCGGCCGGACTGTTAGTTTTGTCAAGTGCGATCGGCATCGGTGCAGGAGCATTTATTTACCTCAACTCCAAGTGGGAAAAACCTGTACGAATTGGTTCTCAAGCCGTGCAAGACTTCTTTGCCTACGACTTTTACACTGCCAAACTTTACCGCGTCACAGTGGTATTTGCAGTCGGTCTGGTATCCCAAATCATATCCTGGGTCGATCGCAATATTGTTGACGGATTCGTAAATTTAATAGGTTTTGCCACAGTTTTCGGCGGGCAGAGCCTCAAATACAACGTCAACGGTCAAACTCAGTTTTACGCCCTGACAATTTTGTTCGGAGTTGCACTTTTGGGACTGCTGGTAAGCTGGCCGCTGCTAGCTCGCCTGTCGATTGTTGGCGGGTAAACAAAAATTTTGAGTTTTGAGTTTTGACTCACTGTCAACTGCCAATTAAGAGGGCGGGCACTCTTGGTACCGCCCCTGCCAACAATCAACTGGCAACAATCAACTACCAACTGCTTTCCTGTCAACTGCTTTCCTGTCAACAATCAACTGTTTAAATTATGCTTAGTGCCTTGCTCTGGTTGCCCGCGTTGGGCGCTGCGGTGGTGGGTTTCTTACCAGGAAACATGAATACAACGAAGCTGCGTTCAGTAGCTTCCGTCTTCGCTGCTGCCGTTTTTCTGTTAAATATCTTGCTGCTGACTCAATTTGACACGACAAATTCAGGACTGCAATTTCAAGAATATTTGCCTTGGATTCCACAATTAGGTTTGAGCTACAACTTAGGAGTTGACGGCTTATCTTTGCCGCTGTTAGTTTTAACCGGATTTCTGACGCTATTAGTGATTTACGGCACCGGCGAAGGAATAGATCGCCCCCAACTTTACTACGCGATGATTTTGCTGATCAATGCGGGTGTTGCTGGAGCTTTAATGTCTCAGAATTTGCTGTTGTTCGTCTTGTTTTACGAGCTAGAATTAATTCCTTTTTATCTCTTAATTGCGATTTGGGGAGGCAAGAAACGCGAATATGCTGCGATGAAGTTTCTGATATATACGGCTATTTCGGGACTTTTAGTTTTAGCGGGATTTTTGGGCGTAGCTTGGCTGAGCGGTTCTTTAAACTTTGACTACAGCGCGATTACTACTCAAGACTTGTCCTTTAAAACTCAATTAATCCTGCTAACTATAGTGCTGATTGGGTTGGGAATTAAAATTCCTTTAGTGCCGCTGCACACATGGCTGCCGGATGCCTACGTCGAAGCTTCCCCAGCAACAGCAATTCTGTTGGGAGGTGTTTTGGCGAAATTAGGAACTTACGGCTTAATCCGGTTTGGTTTGCAGATGTTTCCCGAAACTTGGTCAATTGTAGCTCCCGGTTTAGCGATAATCGGGACAGTCAGCGTGATGTACGGTGCTTTGAGCGCGATCGCCCAAAAAGATATCAAGCGCATGGTAGCCTATAGTTCGATCGGACACATGGGCTACATTCTCGTTGCCTGCGCCGCCGGAACAAAACTCGCCTTAATCGGTGCAGTCGGGCAAATGGTAAGCCACGGCTTGATTTTAGCTTTGCTGTTTTATCTCGTAGGCATCATCGAAACCAAAGCCGGCACGCGGGATTTGGACGTGCTCAACGGCTTGATGAATCCGCTGCGGGGTTTGCCCACAGCAAGTTCCCTCTTAGTTTTGGGAGGCATGGCAAGCGCCGGCATTCCCGGCTTAGTCGGTTTTATCGCCGAATTTTTAGTATTTCAAGGCAGTTTCTCCAAATTTCCAATTCCGACTTTACTCTGCATTTTAGCCTCCGGGTTAACAGCAGTTTACTTTGTAATTCTGCTCAACCGCACCTGTTTTGGAAAGTTGGACAACGCCACGGCTTATTACCCTCAAGTTAAGTTGGCCGAAAATATGCCAGCGTTAGTTTTAGCCGGGATCATTTTCTTCTTGGGGGTGCAACCGGTGTGGCTGTTGAAGTGGAGCGAATCTACTACAACTGCCATCGCAGCAACTCTACCCGTTGAGAGAATTGCTAGAGTAGCGATTGTCGAGCATTTTGAAAAATAGCTCTAGTCTGAGTGGAAGAGGGGGGAAATCTTTCTTCTTCCATCAAAATCAAGCCCTTAAATGCTTTAAATCAGTCGATCTGTCCGCGCCAAGAAATCTTGATTCCTTTGAATAGCAAATGTGTTACACTCAAAAAAGAATCATGTACAGAAACTACTAAAACAATAAAATCTAGTTTCTGTTGCCGGATAGAAACAGCAGTAAAGGGTAACTAAAGATTGCTCGTGAAACAAACACAAAAAATCAGTTTATGTGCAGCAGCACTTTGTTTTTTAGTCACCGAAACTTCTGCTATTGCCCAAGCTAGAACCCGAATTGCCGATTTGCAAAGACCGAGAACAGCAACTACCATTTCTGGCAGAGTAGTAGGTTTCGGAGAATATGATGAAAATGAGTGGATTATTGACGACGGTAGCGGTCAAGTGAGAGTCGATGGCGGCTCCCGAAAGAGGCGCAACATCAATTTATCCAAAGGGGAAACGATCGTAGTTGTAGGTGAGATGGACGATGATGAATTTGATGCTTTCTCTATTACGCGATCGGACGGCTCAATTATCAACATTCGCTCTCCAAAACGCCGGTAGCGCTGGGAGGACGATGATGATGACGATCGATAACAGCGACAGCAATTGCGCCCTAATGTGATTGATTAACTGGTTCCCAGGCTATGGGAAAGGAACCGAGATCGCTCTTGCTGTGCCTCGCTTTTGAGTAGGCAAATTGGAGGCAGAGCCTCCGGTTCTGCATTACCAGGTAGAGGCTGGGAACGAGTAGAAAGATTTAAAAATTGATTCAAACAAAGGAACAAAAAATGGTACAAACTCCTACAAAACCAGCAACTAAACTGCCTCCTTCCAAGCACGAATTTGCAGATGTAATCCACAGGCTGGAAGCCGGCGGCGCAATGATTCCCGATACGCCGGAAAATCTGATGCAAATCATCGCGATTTGGAAAGCCTACGCAGTACCGATGGATTTCTATTGGCGGGATTTGCTTTACATCGCCGAACGGGTATTTTTACACCCGCTGCCCTTCTTTAAATACTTCTTACCCCAGGAGTATTTAGACTTGCAAAATCACTATGCAGGTGACGGTGCAGATTTGCGGATTTGGCGGGGAACTGGCAGCGCCCACCCAGAACTTTTGGAGTTCATGGAAAAAGGGGAAACTGGCAAAAATTCGCGGCTGTTTCACCATTTGTGGCACGATCGCATTAACATGGAATTTGCCGAAGAGTGCATGAGGTCGATGCTTTGGCACCGGGGGATGTACGTTCCCGTCAATCAGTTTGATCCCTATCTCGACAGCGACGAATACAAAGCGAATGCCGATCGGGCTATTAAAGCTTACTTCAAAAAAGACCCGTTCATGCTGGCGCTGCACAAAGCATTCCCGGATTTGTTTTTAGAACAGTGCCGCCAGATGTCTTATTACAGCAATCTCGGCTTGTTTTGGGAAGTAATGGCCCCGGTGTTTTTTGAAGTTTCCGACTTGTACGACGAAGGCAAAGTTACCACAGTCCCGCAGGCGATGGATTTCTTAGTAAATGGCATATTTGCGATCGCCGGTCGCCCCATTTATCACCACGTTCTCATCGACGGCGAAACCTACGAAATCATCCCGAAATCTAAAGGTTTCACTTGGCTGTACGAAGCAGCATTGCCCTACGTAGAATCTGTATTTTATCGCACTTCGCCGTTCCGAGGAACCAAATCCTACAACGCGCAAGCCAGAGAAATTCCCGAAGACCAAAAAGACTTCCACTACGGAGTTTTGTATGCCGACAAATTCCCCGTAGGAACTGCTGGAATTCCGCCGACTTTGCTAGCCCAAGATATGCTGCACTTTCTGCCGCCTTATTTGATGGATTTCTACAAACAGCGGTGTCGCGGCGAAGATGATATTCTCAATCAAATTGGGGTGACATTCCAGCGATCGATGTACTGCGTTACTTCGGCAGTAATTCAAGCATTGCGGGCGGCGCTTTTGTATCCTTTGGACGACCCAAATCCGAAGCATTTGAAGGCAAATCGGGCATTTTTCGAGTCTCAAGTCGATCGCTTCTGCCGCCCCGAATACGGCATAAAATATGCGGCGAAACTGAAAAACATTCAGACTTCAGATTACAAGTAAAGGATGTTTGGCTGCGAGTCCACGAGTCCGCCAGGGGTTTAAACCCCTGGCTCAAAGCTCAAGTCAGTTGAAACTGACTGAGAAAAATAAGAGTTTTTTAATCGGCTTCAAAAGTGGTATAATATTAAATAAGTTAGCATCAAAAATATTCATCTTTCTCTCTTCTCCTCCTCTGCGCTCTCTGCGCTCTCTGCGGTAAAAAAAATCCAATCTAAAAAAGAATCATGAATAGCCAAGATGTCGCAAAATATATCGAAGCAACCGACGGAATTTCCAAACCTTGGCTGTTAGTGCAACTGCGGCTGAAAAAATTGCAAGAAAGGCGATCTGAAATTTCAGCAGAAGAGTATGTTACAGAACTCGCGGACATTCAGCAAGATTTAATGAATCTCGGCGAATGGTGGGTGGGAATCGAGGATGAAGTGTTTTAATTAGTTACTGATGCGAATACAGTATTGATTTTCAGAACCTTTGAGTTTGACTAATCCATCTAGGCACGAGTTGCCAGCAAGTTGGTAGACTTTGACTTTCTTGCCCGTTGAATCCTGTATTGGTGGAACGTGGTGTATTCACCCGCTTTGTAATCAGCACGGGCAGCCTCAATTTCAGTAATATCTTCTGGAGAATCTTCGTCATTCGGGAATAATTCAGCTTCCAACAGTTCCCAAAGCTGCTGTTTTTGGGCAAGTTCCAGTGCTGGGGGGGTGACAAAGAGGTCTACGAGATAGACTGTATAAGGGTTGCGGCCCGCATACCTTGTTGATAAAAGCGGCGTTTATTGGGAGTTAACTTGCGTTTACTGTTCTACCTCGTCAGAATATTG